>NZ_JBHWLC010000061.1:0-50816 GCF_042730635.1 Streptomyces sp. NPDC059917 | reverse complement strand
AGGCGGGCGATCCTCCGCCTTGCGATGCACGGCACCAGACGCCGCGAGCCGCGCCCTTCGGGCGCCCGGCGCTACTTTCGAAACACGCCCTAGAACCGCCCCGGGGGGCGCCCGAAGGGGTCTTCGGCGGACCGGCGCGATCCGACGGAGACGGCCTAGAGTGCCGCCCATGGGGTGGAGAAAGATCTTGCGCGGGTGGGAACCCGGGCCGGGGCGGCTCGCGACGACGGCGGACCTGCGGTACAGGCGGATGGGGAAGGTCGCCGTGGTCCTGGCGCAGCGGCGCCGGCCGCCGCAGGAGCTGTGGGACCGGGTCGTCCTCTCGTTGGAGGACCAGGTCATGGTCGCCTGCGCGGCCGGGCACCTGCTCGCGCAGTGCGGGCCGAGCGTGCTGGACGGGCACGCCGACCGGCTCGCGGCCTTCCTGCGTCACCACCGGTCGACCGACGCCTACTCGTTCGAACTCGTCGACCACGTCCTGGCCGCCCTGGCCGGGCTCGACGACCGGCGCGCCCTCCCGCTGCTGACGGCGCGCGTCGCCGACCCCTCCCGCTCCCTGCTCCGCCCGGCGTACGCCCCGACGCTGGCCCGGCTGCCGGAGCTGCTGCCCTCGGTCCTGACCCGCATGCGCGCCGCCCCCGGCGACCACTACATCGAGAGCTCCCTCGCCCTGCTGGGCCAGTGGGGCGCCCGGGCCGGAGCCGCCGTGCCGCTGCTGGCGCCGCTGCTCGGGGGCCCGTACGCGCGCGTCGCCTGCGAGGTCCTCGGCCGGATCGGGCCCGCCGGGGCGGCCACCGCGGACGTCCTGGCCGACCTCGCCCGGGCCCGTACGCGCCCCGCGCGGCAGGGCTGGCCCGACACCGCGAACCCCTGGCACGGCCGGCAGAGCGCGGCCTGGGCCCACTGGCGGGTCACCGGGGACCCCGGGACGGCCCTGGAGGTGTGCGGGAGCTTCGCCCGCGCGGGGCTCGGCGGGCCCGTCCTGCGGTACCTCGGCGACCTCGGCCCGGCCGCCGCCGCGCACGTGGACGACGTACGGACGCTGCTCGACGCGCCCGGTGCGTGGACCCGGGTGGAGGCGGCGAGCGCGTTCTGGCGGATCACCGGTGACCCGGAACCGGCGGTGGCGGTCCTGCGGCGGGAGCTGGCCCCGCTGCGGGACGCCCGCCTGACGGAGGCGGCCGGGGCCGCCGTGCGACACCTGGGCGCGATCGGCGCTCCGGCCGCAGCCGCCGCGGCGCTCCTGCGGGAGGCCCTCGCCGACGACCGTCGCGTCGACCAGGGGATGCTCGCCGACGAACGGCTCTGCCGGTCCCTGGAGACGGCACTGGACGCCATCGAGGGGAACATCTGATCCATCGGACAGTCGACCGGGTGGTGCGCCGGAGGCTGTTTCCGGCCACCCGGGACGCACCGTCACCCTGCGGCACCGGCGAAACGATCCTGTCGGTCCCGCCACCAGGAAGTCCGGCGTCCGAGGCCACCGGAAGGCTCCTTCGAGCGCACGCGCGGTAGCGGAACCCGCCACGCGCCCGGCCGGAAATCGATCGTTGCGACCCCCGCCGCACGCTCCCTACAGTCCCCTCTGCATTCATCTCATCACACAGGGTCACTTCCCATGGGGGCAGCAGTGTCACGCTCACGCACCATCACACGCCGCGTCGGCCGGGTCCTGGCGGGCTCGGCCCTCGGCGCACTCGTGGCACTGGGCCTGGCGCTGGGACCGGGCGCGGCCACCGCGACCGCCGCCGCCACCGCCGCCACCGGCGACTGCGGCGCCTCGAACCGGCTGCCGCGCCCGCAGGACCAGCGGTTCTACGTGCAGTGCGCGAACGGCGTCGCCACCGTGCTGCCCTGCCCCGGCGGCCAGGTCTTCGACCTCGGGCAGCAGGCGTGCGACCTGCCCGAGCGGGTCCGCCCGGCCGTGGCCACCGAGACCACCGCCGGGCCCGCGAAGCTGAACGGGCTGCTCTTCGGCGTGCGCAACCTCAGCACCACCATCCGCATGGCCGACGGCCCCGCCGGGCTGGACGGGGTCCCGGTCACCTTCACCACCGCGGGCGGCAGGACCCTCTGCACGGCCGTCACCGACCAGTACGGCGCGGCCCGCTGCGACTCACCGGCCCGACTGAACGTCCCGCTCGACGAGATCCTGCGCGGCTACCGGGCGACCTACGGCGGGATCGACGGCATCTACCGGCCCTCCACGGCGACCGGAACCGTCTCCCTCCTCTGACCGGCGGGAGCCGGGCCGCACCGGACCGGCGGGCGCGGGGTCAGGCCCCGGTGGCGCGCACCGCCGCGTACAGCTCGGCGGCCACGTCCGCCAGTTCGGCCGCGTCCCGCACGCTCGCCTGGAGGTCCAGGAGCACGTCGGTCAGCGGTACGGCCGCCGCGTGCGCGGCGACGTCCTCGGCGATCTGCTCGACGCTCCCCTGGAAGGGCCGCCGGTCCGCCCCTTCGAAGGGCTGCTGCGTGTAGAGCGCGTTCGCCCGCGCGCACACCTCGATCGGCCGGGTCCGTCCGCGCTCGGCGGCCAGGTCCGTCAGCCGCTCCCAGGCTCCGGCCAGCACCTGCGGACCGGTGGCCACCGGCATCCAGCCGTCCGCCCGGTCCACCAGGCGGCGGGCGGCGCGCGGGCTCGTGGCGGGCAGGTGGACGGGGATCGGACGGGCGGGCTTGGGGCCGATCCCGGCGGGCGCGATGACCGTCGACCCGCCCTTGTAGGCGACCGGGTCGGGACCCCAGACCGCCGCGCACACGTCGAGCAGCTCGTCCAGCACCGCGCCGCGCCGCTCGAAGGGCGCCACGCCCGCGGCCGCGAACTCGTCGCGCGACCAGCCGGTGCCCAGGCCCGCCAGCACCCGGCCGCCGCTCGCCGCGTCCAGGGAGGCGAGGGACCGGGCCAGTTGGACGGGTATGTGCAGAGGGGCGACGAGCACGCTGGTCCCCAGCAGGGTCCGCCCGGTCGCGGCGGCCGCGAGGGTCAGCGTGATCAACGGGTCGGCGACCGCGCGGTACTTCTCCATCCAGGGCAGGCCCGGGATCCCGTACATCCCCTCCAGCGGCTGCTCGGGGAAGAGGATCCGCTCGAAGACCCACAGGCTCCCGTACCCGGCCTCCTCCGCCGCGCGCGCCACCGCCGGGACGTCCCGGCCGATGTCGAAGTGCTTCATCTGGGGCAGGCCGAGGCCGAGCCGGATCGCCACGGTTCTTCTCCTTCGCCGGAGGGACGCGCGGCGCCTGCCGGTGAGGCGCCGTCAGTGCGTCAAACGGTCGTCTCCAGCGAAAGGTGCCAACGCCCCGCGGATCCGGCGAGGGTGAGCGTGGACAGCGGCCGGACGTCCACGTTCCAGTACGTCTGCGGCGGCGCCCGGAGCGCGAAGACCAGGGCGGCGCGCACCACGGACGGTTCGGCGACCGCCACGATCGCTCCCCCGTCGTCGGCGGGCCGGGTGTCCAGCCAGGCCCCGATCCGCGCGATGAAGGCGAGCAGCGACTCCCCGCCGTGCGGGGCCGCGCCCGGGTCGGACAGCCAGAGGTCCACCGCACCCGGCTCGCGCGCGGCCACCTCGGCCAGGGTGAGCCCCCGCCAACGGCCCATGTCGCAGTCGCGCAGGGCCGGCTGGGCGAGCGGTGCGTAGCCCAGGGCCCGACCGGTGGCGCGGCTGCGCGGCGTGGGCGAGCAGTAGCGCAGCTCGGCCGCGCCCAGGGGCACGAGTCCGTGTGCGGCCGTCTCCACCGCCCGCCAGCCGACGGTGTCGAGCGGGCGGTCGTCGTCGAAGCGCTCGGCGAGCAGCGAGGAACTACGGGCTGCGGTGACGAGCGAGACCCGAACATGCATAGCGGCGATGGTGCGGCGAGCCCCGCCCGAGGTCAAGCCTGCGTACCGACCCCGCAGCGCAGCTTGCCGACGGCCGCCGCCAGTTCCCCGGCGGACGCGACCCCGGCGAGGCTCATGCGGACGTACGGACCCGGCGGTTCCGCGCAGAAGTACGGGCGGCCCGGGGTGACGGCCACCCCGGCGCGCAGTGCGCCCGACACGAAGGCGGACTCGTCCGCGCCGTCGGGCAGTCGCACCCACAACTGGTATCCGCCGACGGGCAGGTGGGGCAGCGTCAGGCCGGGCAGCTCGCGCCGCAGGGCGCCGACGAGCACCTCCCGCCGGTGGCGCAGCTCGGCGCCGACGGCCCGCAGGTGACGCGGCCAGGCGGGGGCGCCGACCAGCTCCAGCGTGGCCTCCTGGAACGGCCGGGGCACGAAGAAGCTGTCCACGACCTGGATGGCGCGCAGCCGCTCCAGGACCGGCCCGCGGGCCGCGAGCGCGCCGACCCGCAGGCTGGGCGAGGCCACCTTGGTGAGGGAGCGCACGTGCACCACCACCCCGTCGGGGTCCTCGGCGGCCAGCGGCGGAGGCAGCGGTCCGGCGTCCTCGTGGGCGAGCGAGCGCGCGTAGTCGTCCTCGACGACGAAGGCCCCGGCGGCCCGCGCGATCCGGCGCACCTCGGCCCGCCGCGCGTCGGCCAGCACCGATCCGCTCGGGTTCTGGAAGAGCGGCTGGCATACGAACACCCGCGCGCCGGTGGCTTCGAAGGCCGCGGCGAGCAGGTCCGTACGCACCCCGTCCGCATCGCAGGGCACCGGCACCGGCCGGCACCCGGCGGCGCGGGCGATCGCCAACAGGCCGGGGTAGGTCGGGGACTCGACCAGGATGGGCGCGCCCGGCGGGGCCAGCGCCCGCAGGGCGGTGGTGAGCGCGCTCTGGCCGCCCGCGGTGACCAGCACGTCGGCGGCGGTGAGCGGGCCGCCGATCTCCCGGGCGAACCAGTCGCGCAGCTCGGTCAGCCCCTCGACGGGCGGCCGGGACCAGGCCCCGGGCCGCCGGCCGGCACGGGCCAGGGCCGCGGCGAGGGCCCGTTCGGGCTGGAGGGAGGAGTGCAGGTAGCCGCCGTTCAGCTCGATCACCCCGGGCGGCGGGGCCGCGAGGGAGACCAGCACGCCGGAGGCGTCCACCGAGCGCGGCACGATCTCCCCGCCCTCCTCCGCGCTGAGGGCCACCTCCTGCCAGGAGGTGTCCGTGGCGGCCGGGGCCGCCTCGCGCGGCGCGCAGCGGAACGCCCCGGCACCGGGCCTGGTCACCACGAGTCCTTCGGCAGCGAGCTGGGCCAGGGCCCGGGACACCGTCACCGGACTCACCCGGAACCGCTCGACCAAGGAGCGGCTCGACGGCAGCTTTCCACCCACCGAGTAGCGGTTCAACTCGGATCTGAGGGATTCCGCCAGTTCAGCCACACTGCTACGCTCGTACATGAGAGCCAAGAATAGCGCTACCCGCCCTGCCACGATAGCGGTTGAGCGCGAGACGGACTCGGGAACCGGTCCGGGCACCCCGGCCGGCGCCACCTCCGCCACCACTTCCGGCGCCACCTCCGGCACGCTGCTCGCCGCCCTCGGCGTCGTCACCTTCTCGCTCACCTTCCCGGCCACCGTCTGGGGCATGGAGAGCTTCGGCCCCTGGTCCTTCGTCGCGCTGCGCAGCGTCCTCGCCGCCGCGATCGCGGGCGTCTTCCTCCTCGCCCTGCGCGTCCCGCTGCCCGGCCGCGCGCACTGGGCGGGTCTCGCCGTGGTCGCCGCCGGGGTGGTCGTCGGCTTCCCGATGCTGACCACGCTGGCCCTGCGCACCTCCACCACCTCGCACTCCGCCGTGGTGGTCGGCCTGTTGCCGCTGACCACCGCCGTGCTCGCCGCGCTGCGCACCGGCGTCCGGCCCTCGCGCACCTTCTGGGCCGCCGCCGTCGCGGGGGCCGCGGTGGTGCTCGGCTTCACCCTCGCGCAGAGCGGCGGCGCCCTCTCCGCGGGCGACGCCTACCTCTTCGCCTCCCTGCTGGTGTGCGCGGCCGGGTACACCGAAGGCGCCCGGCTGGCCAAGGCGATGCCCGGCTGGCAGGTCATCGGCTGGGCGCTGGTCCTGTGCCTGCCGCTGACCGTGACCGGGTCGGTGCTGGGCCTGGCCGCCGAGCCCGTGCACCTGACCGGGCACGGGATCGCCGGGCTGGTGTGGGCGGCGGCCGGCTCCAGCTTCCTCGGGCTGTACGTCTGGTACCGCGGGATGGCCGAGATCGGACCCGCCCGCGCCAGCCAGCTCCAGCTCGCCCAGCCGCTGCTCACGCTGGTGTGGGCGGTGGCCCTGCTGGGCGAGCGCCTGACCCCGGCCGCGCCGGTGGCGGCGGCCGCGGTGCTCGTCTGCATCGCCCTGACCCAACGGGTCAAATAGGTCTGGAACGCCGTAAACTGCTGTCACCGACCGGACCGGCCCGAGGGAGGTCAGCATGCACGCGACCGAGGGTGACCAGCTGGTGCAGCACGGCAGGATCGTCGGCCAGAACGACAAGGTCGGCGAGATCCTCCAGGTCCTGGGGGACAACGGAACCCCGCCCTACCGGGTGCGGTTCCAGGACGGCCACGAGGCGCTGATGGCCCCCGGGCCGGACTGCGTCGTACGGCACCCGGACACGCACCACCAGTGAACCCGGCGAACCCGACAACGACGGCAGCGCCGACAGCGACAACGGCGACGGCGGGCGGTCAGCGCGGCGGCACCCGCGTCGGATAGTGGTCCGCGACCACCCGCGCCATCGCTCCGCTCCGGTCCGCGACCACCTGCTTCGCGGAGAAGTAGAGGTGGCCGCGGACCTGCGGGTGGCGGGCGGCGACCGTCAGGTGCCGGGACAGCTCGGCCGGGTCCCGCCAGGCGGGCGTGGGGCTGTCGGGATCGCAGCGGTAGAGCGCCTCGCCGATCAGCAGCTCCACCGAGGTCCCCCGGACCGTCCGCGACCACCAGTCGACGAGCGTCTCGTAGTCGCACTGCGGGTGCCCGATCTGCCAGTAGAGCTGCGGCGCGATGTAGTCGAGCCAGCCCTCCCGCACCCAGCGGCGGGTGTCGGCGTAGAGGTCGTCGTAGGTGCCCAGGCCCGCCCGGGTCGCCGAGCCGAGCGGGTCGACGTCGTCGCCCCGCCAGACGGCGAAGGGGCTGACGCCGAAGCGGACGCCCGGCCGCGTCGCCTTGATCGCGGCGGCCATCTCCCGCACCAGGGCGTCGATGTTGTGCCGCCGCCAGTCGGCGCGCGCGTCGAAGTCGGCGCCGTGCGCTTCGAAGGCCTCGTCGTCGTCGAAGTACTGCCCCTCCACGGGATAGGGGTAGAAGTAGTCGTCCCAGTGCACCGCGTCCAGGGGGTAGCGCCGGACCGCGTCGAGCATCGCCTCCTGCACGAACGCCCGGACCTCCGGCAGCCCGGGGTTGTAGTAGAGCTTGCCGCCGTAGGGGACCACCCAGTCGGGATGCAGGAGCGCCGGGTGCTCGGGGACCAGCAGGGACGCGTTCGTGTGGGTGGCCACCCGGTAGGGGTTGAACCAGGCGTGCAGCTCCAGCCCGCGCTCGTGCGCCCGGGCCACGGCCGTGCCCAGCGGGTCCCAGCCCGGGTCCCCGCCCTGGCGCCCGGTCAACCACTGCGACCAGGGCTCCAGCGCCGAGGGCCACATCGCGTCGGCGGTCGGCCGCACCTGGAGGACCACCGCGTTCAACCGCCGCCGGACCGCGGTGTCGAGCAGGGCCACCAGTTCCGCCTCCTGCTCCGCGGCGCTCAGCCCCACCGCCGAGGGCCAGTCGACGTTCGCCACCGAGGCCACCCACATGCCGCGCAGGGCGGAGCCGGGGGCGGGCGCGCCCCCGGCCCCGGGCGCGGGGCCCGCGGCCGCTGCCGCCGCCGGGCCCGCCGCGGCCGTCGTCACCGTCCCGGCGGCCAGTGCCCCGGCCACCCCCGCCAGCAGTCCCCGTCGGCCGATGTGCGCCATGTGTCCGCTCCGTTCCGCACAGTGATATTGATCTCGGTGCGCCCAGCATGCCCGCCCCGGGCCGTCATCGGGCCCCAGGTCGGGAGTAACGTCGGGGGGCGTGGCGGGCGCCGGAATGCAGTTACCACTGTCAACGACGGGGGACCCGCGATGGATGAGCAGCGAAAGGCACGATGTGACGGACCTCTCTACCCTCCCGACCGACATCGCACGGGTCGGCGTAGTGGGCTGTGGCCAGATGGGCGCGGGCATCGCGGAGGTGTGCGCGCGCAGCGGTCTCGAGGTGAAGGTTGCCGAGACCACCGGCGAGGCCCTGGAGATCGGCCGTACCCGGCTGCACAACTCCCTGATGAAGGCCGCCGAACGCGGCAAGATCACGGAGGAGGAGCGGGACGCCACCCTGGCCCGACTGACCTTCACCACTGACCTCGGCGAGTTCGCCGACCGTGACCTGGTCATCGAGGCCGTCGTCGAGAACGAGCAGGTCAAGACCGAGATCTTCCAGGTGCTCGACCAGGTGGTGACCCGCCCGGACGCGATCCTCGCCTCGAACACCTCCTCCATTCCGCTGGTGAAGCTGGCCGTCGCCACCTCGCGACCGGACCAGGTCATCGGCATCCACTTCTTCAACCCCGCCCCGGTGCAGCAGCTCGTCGAGCTGATCCCGGCGCTGACCACGGGCGAAGAGACGGTCAAGCGGGCCGAGGCCCTGGTCCGGGACGTGCTCGGCAAGCACGCGATCCGCGCCCAGGACCGCTCGGGCTTCGTGGTCAACGCGCTGCTGATCCCGTACCTGCTGTCCGCGATCCGGATGTTCGAGTCGGGCATCGCGAGCCGCGAGGACATCGACAACGGCATGGAGCTGGGCTGCGCCCACCCGATGGGCCCGCTGAAGCTGGCGGACCTGATCGGCCTGGACACCGTGGCCTCGGTGGCGGACTCGATGTACTACGAGTTCAAGGAGCCCCTGTACGCCGCTCCCCCGCTGCTCCAGCGCATGGTGGACGCGGGCCGCCTGGGCCGCAAGACGGGCTCGGGCTTCTACCCGTACGGCTAGCCCAGGCGCAGGTGGTGCAGCAGCAGGAGCCCGGCCGCCATGTTGGCGGCCGGGACCTCGCCGCGCGCGATCATGTCCGGGACCAGCTTGAGCGGCACCCACGCGCGGTGCGAGGACTCGAAGTCGTCCTCGGGATGGCCGGTGTACGTCGCCCCCTCGGCCCAGTAGAGGTGGTGGCGGGCGTCGGTCAGCCCGTTGGAGGGCTCGACGGTCATCAGGTGGTGGAGGGGGCCCGGGCGCCAGCCCGACTCCTCCTCCATCTCGCGGGCCGCCGCGGCGGCGATGTCCTCGCCGTCCTCGACCACGCCGGCCGGCAGCTCCCAGCCCCAGCTGTCGGTGATGAAGCGGTGGCGCCACAACAGCAGCACCTCGTTGGCCTCGTTGACCGCCGTGGCCACGGCGACCGGGCGCAGCCGGATCACGAAGTGGTCCAGGTGCCGGCCGTCGGGGAGTTCGACGTCCGCGAGGTTCACGTCGAACCAACGGTTCTTGTACACGGTCTGCTCGCTCAGGTTCATCCACTGCACGGTTGTGCCACCTTTCGATCGAGTAGGTGGCAACATGGCAGCAGTTCCGAGCATCACAGCGGAACGCGCAGCGCCCCGTCGATGAGGTGCGCCGTCTCCCGCGCCCCCGCACATCCGCTGGTCAGCAGCTGTTCGCGGACCGCGCGCAGCCGGTCGCGCAGCCGCAGGGATTCCATCCCCCTGGCCCGTTCGGCCATTTCGGTCGCGGCCGCCACCGCCCCGTCGGCCTCCCCCTGGCTCAGCTGGATCGTGCACAGTATGGCCAGCCGGTGCACCCGTCCCCGGTCGTGCGCCGGGGTGTCCACGGCGGCCGTCGCCTGCTCGTAGGCGGCATCGAGTTCGCCCAGCCCGAGCAGCGCCTCGGCCACCTGCACGTTGACCAGACCGGGCTGTACGTACCCGGTCTCGTCCGGTTCGCTGCCCGGCCGGATCCGCTCGGCGGCCGCCTCCGCGCGCCGGATGCACTCCAACGCCGCTCTCCCGTCGCCGAGTTGGGCGTAGGCCTTGGCCTGCATCGCGTACAGGTCGGCCGAGAGCGCCGGGGTGATGTGCCGCCCCGCGGCGCGCAGCGCGGCCTCCGCGAAGGCGACCGCCCGGCGGAACTCCCCCAGGTGCAGGGACTGGTTGACGAGCAGCGCGATCACGTAGGCCCCCAGGCCCCGGTCCCCGCTCGCCTTCGCGAGCCGCAGGGCCTGGTGGAAGTAGCGCTGGGCGAGCCCGTGGGCGTCCGAGTCGTACGCGCAGATCCCGGCCACCGCCACCAACGACCCGGTGGCCCGGTAGAGCCCCCGGCCGAGCGCGTCGGGGTAGCTCCCGCGCAGCAGCGGCGCGGTCTCGCTGCCCAGGAACCGGACGACCCGCTCCCGGGTCGCCACGCCGCCCGCCCGCCGGTACATCAGCTCGTAGTGCACGCGGGCCGCCCGCAGGATCTCGATGTGCTCGGGGCCGACGGGGGTGGGCCCCGAGCGCGAGACGTCCGCGTCCTCGGGCGGATTCTCCCACTCCCAGACCGGGATGACGGCCGGGGTCCCGCACACCGCCCCGGCGGCCAGCAGCTGCGGGCGGGCCTGGCCGTCGGCGCGCCACAGGGCGGTGGCCCGGTCGACGAACCCGCCCAGCGGGGTGCCGGGCGGCGATCCCTGACCGGCGTCGCCCTCGACGCCACCGGCGCCGGGCGAACCGGGCAGGCCGAGCCCGATGTCGTCCAGCGACAACGGGCGGCGCAGGCGGCTGCCGAGCACCTCGCAGAGCAGGTCGGGCACTTGGCCGCGGGGCCGCTGGCCCTTGAGCCAGCGGGCGACGGCGGTGTGTTCGTAGCGCAGGGCCAATCCGCGGCTGCGGCCGGCCTGGTTGACGTGTGCGGCGAATCCGGCGTGGGACATGCCCGCCTCGGCAAGGAGGGCATCGAGCAGTGCGTTGGGCTGCATGGGCCGCTCCCGGGGCTCGTCGCTCTCAGGTTAGTGGGTGCTCGCTTCACACGGGGTGTGAACCGGATGCGCGCATAAATGCGCCGCGCACCCTGCCGCAGGAGTACCCGGCAGCGCTTCACTGAAGAGCCTCGCCAAAGAGGTAGCCCGGGTCGTCGGCTCCCCCTCGAACAGTGCGACGACCCGTACTGGCGCCGCCCGTTCTGCTGTCTGCCCGACACTCCATGGCAGGCGGGCGGCGCACCCCGACACCCCGGTCGGGCCCGCGCTCAGGCCGGGCCGAACCGGTCGTTGCGCAGCACCAGCAGGGCCACGTCGTCGGCGAGCCGCCCGCTGGTGTGCCGCAGCAGCGCCGCGTGCACGCCCGCGACCAGCCGCGCGGGCGTGAGCGCGGCGGCCGCGGCCGCTTCGGTGACGGCGCCGGCCAGCGGGAAGAAGCGGCCCGCGCGGTCACGGGCGTCCGCGACCCCGTCCGTGTGCAGGAAGAGCGCCTCGCCCGGGGCGAGCCGGCCGCACGGCCGCGCCGCCAGGTCACCGGGACCGGGCAGGGGCAGCACCCCGAGCGGCGGCAGCGTCTCGCCGCCGAGCGGCTCCAGCCCGACGCGCTCCCGGCGCGGGGATCCACCCGGCGTCCGGGGCAGCCGCGCGGGCGGGTGCGGGGCGCGCCCCCGGGAGCCCGCGCAGCACGGTTCGGGCACGGGAAGCCAGCGCAGCACGTACGGCCAGGGGTGGCCGCAGTTCAGGGCCAGCAGGGCGCCGTCGGGCGCGATCTGGAGCAGCAGCACCGTGACGAACTCCTCCGGCTCGCCCCCCACGTGCCGGATCAGCGCCCGCTCCATCCGCCGCAGCACCCCGCCCAGCGACGCCTCGTCGTACGCCGCTTCGCGGAAGGAACCCAGGACCGCGGAGGCCACCCCCAGCGCGGCCGGCCCGTGCCCGCGCACGTCACCGATGACCACCCTGACCCCGTAGGGCGTGGGCAGCGCCTCGTACAGGTCGCCGCCGACCGACAGTTGGGCCGCGGCCAGCGCCAGCCCGTCGATCCGGGCCGGGAGCGGCCGCAGCAGGGCCCGCTGCACCGCGCCCGAGATCTCCTGGCTGCGCCGCAGCTCCGCCAGCAGCCGCGTACGGATGTGCAGCGCGCACCCGGTGGCCAGCAGCAGGAAGGCGGCGCAGCTGGCCAGGCTCGGGCCGAGCGGTCCGGGCGAGGACAGCTCCCAGGACACCGCTGCCCCGCCCCAGGCAAGGACGCACACCCGGCGCACGTGGGGCACCCGCCCGCGCGTGATCATCCTCTGTGCCTCCCCTCGGCCGGAACGATTGTGTCCACGACCCGGTGCGCCGGACACGGGTCGCCGAGGTTCTCACCCGAATGAGTGAGGGGCACCTCCGGTGATCCGGATGTGCCCCTCACAGACCTGCCATCAGGTGCTACGCACCGCGCAGGACCGCTCCGGTGCGCTCGGTGGCCAGGGCCACCGCCGCGTCACGGGCGGCCGTGGACTCCTCCGCCGTCAGGGTGCGGTCCGCCGCGCGGAAGCGCAGCGCGTAGGCGAGGGACTTCTTCCCCTCGCCGACCTGCTCGCCGGTGAAGACGTCGAACAGCCGCAGCGATTCGAGCAGTTCACCCGCGCCCTTGCGCAGCGCGGTCTCGACCTCGGCGGCCGGGACGGCCGCGTCGACGATCAGCGCGACGTCCTGGGTCGCCACCGGGAAGGTGGAGATCCGGGGCGCCCGGAGGGCCTCGCCACCGGCCGCCGCGAGGCGGTCGAGGTCGATCTCCATCGCGCTGGTGCGGGCGGGCAGGCCGAGCGCCTTGACGACGCGCGGGTGCAGCTCACCGGCATGGCCGATGACCTGCTCCACCCCGTCGAGGGTGACCACGAGCTCGGCGCAGCGGCCCGGGTGCCAGGGACCGTACTGGCCCTGGCGCACGACCAGCTCCGCACCGGCCTCGACGGCCAGCGAGCGGGCGGCCTCGACCGCGTCCGCCCAGTCGGCCGGGCGGCCCTTGCCCCACCAGCCGGCCTGCTCGCGCGCACCGGCCAGCACGACCGCGGCGTACCGCGGCTGCGCGGGCAGGGCCGCGTTCAGGGTCGCGATCTCCTCGGCCGTCGGACGGCGGTCGACGGGCAGCCGCACCGCGACACCGGCCTGCGGACCGGCCCGGAAGACCGAGCCCGTCTCGAAGAGCGCGAGGTCGTGGCTGCCGCGGCTGTCGTTGCGGCGCAGCGCGCCGAGCAGACCCGGCAGCAGCGTGCTGCGCAGGGCCGGCTCCTCGTCGGAGATCGGGTTGACGAGGGTGACGACCTGGCGGGTCGCGTCGTGCGCCGGCAGCTGGAGCTGGTCGAAGACCTGGGCTCCGAGGAAGGGGTAGTTCAGCGCCTCGACGTAACCGGCGCCGGCCAGCGCACGGCCGATCCGGCGGTGCAGCTGCTGGCGGGCGGTGAGCCCACGGCCCGAAGGGGGCTGCGGCAGCGTGGAGGGCAGGTTGGCGTAGCCCTCCAGCCGGATGACCTCTTCGGCGAGGTCGTTCGGCTCGGCGAGGTCGGGACGCCACGACGGCACGGTGACGACCAGCTCGTCCTGGCCGTAGACGTCGCAGCCGACCTCCTGGAGGCGGCGCACGACGGTCTCGCGACCGTAGTCCACGCCCGCCACCCGGTCCGGGTGGTCCGCGCGCATCGCGATGGTGCGCGGGGCGGAGGGGGCCGACAGCTCGGTGACGCCCGCCTCGGCGGTGCCGCCCGCGAGCAGCACCAGCAGGTCGACCGTGCGCTGCGCGGCGGCGGCCGCGGCCTGCGGGTCGACCCCGCGCTCGAAGCGCTTGGACGCCTCGGAGGCGAGCTTGTGGCGACGGGCGGTGCGCGAGATGGACAGCGCGTCGAAGTGCGCCGCCTCGATGACCACGTCGGTGGTGCCCGAGACCTGGAGGGTCTCCGGGTCCGTGACGGAGTCGGCGATCTCGGTGTTGGCGCCGCCCATGACACCGGCGAGGCCGATCGGCCCGCTGTTGTCGGTGATCACCAGGTCCTCGGCGTCCAGCGTGCGCGTGACGCCGTCGAGGGTGGTGAACTTCTCGCCCTGCTCCGCGCGCCGGACGCCGATCGGACCGTCCACGCGGGAGCGGTCGTAGGCGTGCAGCGGCTGGCCGAGTTCGAGCATCACGTAGTTGGTGACGTCGACCGCGAGCGAGATCGGCCGCATGCCGGCCTTCTGCAGGCGGCGGCTCAGCCAGATCGGCGAGCGGGCCTCGGGGTCGAGGCCGCCGACCGTACGGGCGGTGAAGCGGTCGCAGCCCTGCGGGTCCGAGATCTGCACCGGGTAGCCGTAGGAGTTCGGGCCGGGCACGTCGAGCAGCGCCGGGTCGCGCAGCGGCAGCCCGTAGGCCGTCGCCGTCTCGCGGGCCACGCCGCGCATCGACAGGCAGTAGCCGCGGTCCGGGGTGACGGCGATGTCGAGGACCTCGTCGATCAGCTCCAGGAGCTTGATCGCGTCGGTTCCGACCTCGTACTCCGGGGGGAGCACGATGATGCCGTGCGTACCGTCGTCGCCCATGCCCAGCTCGTCGCCCGAGCAGATCATGCCGTGCGAGGTGCGGCCGTAGGTCTTGCGCGAGGCGATCGCGAAGTCGCCCGGCAGCACCGCGCCGGGGAGCACCACGACGACCTTGTCGCCGACGGCGAAGTTCCGCGCGCCGCAGACGATCTCCTGGGGCTCGCCGGTGCCGTTGGCCTGGCCGACGTCGACCGTGCAGAAACGGATCGGCTTGCGGAAGCCCTCGAGCTCCTCGATGGTCAGGACCTGGCCGACGACCAGGGGACCCTGGAGACCGGTGCCGAGCTGCTCGACGCGCTCGACCTCCAGGCCGGCGTCGACGAGCCGCGCCTGTACGTCACGACCGGTCTCGCCCGCGGGCAGGTCGACGTACTCCCGCAGCCAAGAAAGCGGGACCCGCATCAGATCTCCATCCCGAACGGCCGGGTGAAACGAACGTCACCCTCGACCATGTCTCGCATGTCTTCGACGTTGTGGCGGAACATCAGCATCCGTTCGATGCCGAACCCGAAGGCGAATCCGCTGTACTTCTCGGGGTCCACGCCACAGGCGACGAGCACCTTGGGGTTGACCATGCCGCAGCCGCCCAGCTCGATCCAGCCCTCGCTGGAGCACGTGCGGCAGGGGCGGTCGGGGTTGCCCACCGATTCGCCGCGACACACGTAGCACTGCATGTCCATCTCGGCGGACGGCTCGGTGAACGGGAAGAAGTTCGGGCGCAGCCGGGTGGTCATGTCCTGGCCGAAGAGCGCCTGGACCATGTGGTCCAGGGTGCCCTTGAGGTCGGCCATGGTCAGGCCCTCGTCCACGGCGAGCAGCTCGACCTGGTGGAAGACCGGCGTGTGCGTCGCGTCCAGCTCGTCGGTGCGGAACACCCGGCCGGGGCAGACGACGTAGACGGGCGGCTCGCGGTCCAGCAGCGTGCGCGCCTGCACCGGGGAGGTGTGGGTGCGCAGGACGACACCGGACTCGTCGCCGACGGTGCCCTCGGGGCCCTGGACGAAGAAGGTGTCCTGCATCTGGCGCGCGGGGTGGTCGGGGGTGAAGTTGAGGGCGTCGAAGTTGAACCACTCCGCCTCCACCTCCGGGCCCTCGGCCACCTCGTAGCCCATGGCCACGAAGACGTCCGCGATGCGGTCCATCAGCGTGGTCAGGGGGTGGCGGGCGCCGGCCGGGACGCGGTCGTGGGGCAGCGTGACGTCCACGGCCTCCTCGACGAGCACGCGCTCGTCGCGCTCCGCCTCCAGCTCGACCGTGCGCGCGCCGAAGGCCTTGTTCACGGCGCCGCGGGCCTGGCCGACGCGCTTGCCGGCCTCGGCCTTCGCCTGCGGCGGCAGGGCGCCGATCTCGCGGTTGGCGAGCGCCAGGGGCGAGCGGTCGCCCATGTGCGCGGTCTTCGCCTCCCGCAGCGCGTCGAGGTCGCCGGCGGACGCGAAGGCGGCGAGCGCCTCGTCCCGCATGCGCTCGATCTCATCCGGTTTCAGTGCCTCGACCTCAACAGGGTCGTACGACTTGTTCGGTGCCGACATCTCTTCCCGTACTTCCGATGGCTGGCTGGTGGGTCCCCCGCGCGACACGCAGGGCGCGCTCGGCACAAGGACACAAAGGTGCCAAAGGACGAGTCTAAAGGTCGCCGGGGGCGAAGGAGCCCGTGGGCCGCCTGGCGAGACGCTCCGCAGGGTTACTGCGTGAGGTACGCCGGCGCGGCGACGGGCAGGATAAATCGGAATTCGGCGCCGCCGCCGGGGCCGCGGCCGACCGTGATGGTGCCGCCGTGGGCTTCCACGATGCCCTTGACGATGTACAGGCCCAGACCGGTGCCACCGCGCTTGCTGCCCCGCCAGAAGCGGGTGAAGACGCGGCGCATGGAGTCCTCGGGGATGCCGGGGCCTTCGTCGGTCACGGTGACGGCCGTACCCATCTCGTTGTCGTTCTTGGTCGCGGACGCACCGGCCGGAGCGGGTGCCACCTCGATGGTGACCGTTCCCTCACCGTGGCGCACGGCATTTTCGAGCAGGTTGCCGAGGATCTGGTCGATCTTGTCCGGATCGGCCCACAGATCGGGCAGGGGGCTCGCGACCCGGACGAGGAAGCGGTCCGGTGCCTGGCCGTTCGCGGTGAGCGCCTGGACGTGGCGCGCCACGGCGGTGGCGATGTCCACGGGCTGGCGGCGCACCTCCAGGCGCCCGGAGTCGATCCGGGAGATGTCGAGCAGCTCGGCGATCAACCGGGTGACCCGGTTGGCGTCGGCGTCGACCGTCTCCAGCATGAGCCGCTTCTGGTCGTCGGTGAACCGCTCCCACTTCGCCAGCAGGGTCGCGGTGAACCCCTTGACCGAGGTGAGCGGGGAGCGCAGCTCGTGCGCGACGGTGGCGATCAGCTCGGCGTGGCTGCGTTCGGTGCGGCGCCGGGCCTCGGTGCCGCGCAGGCTCACCACGAGGTGGCTGAGCGGCCCCGTGGGATGCGTACGGACGTAGCGGGCGCAGACCAGCACCTCGCGGCCGCCGGGGAGCAGCAGGTTGCGCTCGGGCTGGCCGCGCCGGGTGGCCAGGCCCCCGTAGGGGTCGGTCAGCGCCCACCAGCGGCGGCCTTCGAGGTCCTCCAGGGGCAGCGCCCGCTCGATCCGGTCGCCGAGGGCCTTGCCGGGGTCGACGGCGGTGATCCGCGCGGCGGCCCGGTTGAAGCAGATGATCCGGCCCGCGTGGTCGGCGACGACCAGCCCGTCGGGCAGGTCGTCGGGGTGCATGCCGAAGCCCGCTCCGAGCACGTCGCCCGCTGCGGGTGCGCCGCCGTCCAGCGGGGACGCGGCCACCGGCTCACCGGGCCCCGCGGACTGGGCCGCCCTCTGGGTGGCCTCCCGCGGGGAGCTGTTCGTACCGACGGTCATGTACCCGTACCCCACATCTCCGGTCGGGGTCGCCGCGACGGGCGCCCCCGGGGCGCCACATTACTAGCTGGGGGTCACGGAGCGGCACCCTCCGGGAGCCCGCTGTGCACGGGCGGAGGCGTAGAGGCACACGGCGGCGGCCGTGGCGAGGTTGAGGCTCTCGGCCTTGCCGTGGATCGGGACGCGCACGACGGCGTCCGCGAGTGCGCGGGTCTCCTCCGGCAGCCCCCAGGCCTCGTTGCCGAAGACCCATGCCGAGGGGCCGCCCATGGTGCCCGCGTCCAACTCGGCGTCGAGGTCGTCCTCGCCCGCGCCGTCGGCGGCCAGGATCCGCACGCCGGCCGCGCGCAGCCCCTCGACGGCCTGCTCGACGGGGACGCCCACGGCCACCGGCAGGTGGAAGAGGGAGCCCACGGAGGCCCGTACGGACTTGGGGTTGTAGAGGTCGACGGAGGCGTCCGTGAGGATCACCGCGTCCGCCCCCGCGGCGTCGGCGCAGCGCAGTACGGTGCCCGCGTTCCCGGGGTCGCGGACGTGCGCGAGGACGGCGACCAGCTTCGGTCCGGCCGCCAGGACGGACTCGAAGGAGGTGTCGAGGAAGTGGCAGACGCCGACCAGGCCCTGCGGGGTGACGGTCTGCGAGACCTCCGCGAGCACCTCGTCACCGGCGTAGTGCACGCGCGCACCGGCGGCCAGGGCCGCCTCGATGATGTCGGCGTAGCGCTCGGCGGCCTCGACGGTGGCGAACAGCTCGATCAGGGTCGCGCCCGCCTCGCCGCGGTGTTCGGCGGCCTCGCGGACGGCCTGCGGGCCCTCGGCGATGAAGCGCCGCTCCTTGGTGCGGAAGTTCCGGCGCGCGAGCCGTCGGGCGGCGGCCACCCGGGGGGATCGCGGTGAGATCAGCTCGGCGGGGGCGGGGGTACCCATGGCGGTCGGCTCGCTTCCGTGCGTACTGCGGGTCGAAACGGATCGAAACAGCTCGGACCAGCGGAGAACGGCTGGTCAAACGCGCCGGACCCGCAGGCACGAGGCCTGCGGGTCCGGGCTGTGGCCGCTGGGGGCCGGTGAGCCGGTGAGGGCTCGTGAAGGACGGACTGCTTAGGCAGCGGCCTTCGGGGCGTTGACGTCGGCCGGAAGCGCCTTCTGGGCGACCTCGACCAGCGCGGCGAACGCGTTGGCGTCGTTGACGGCCAGCTCGGCGAGGATCTTGCGGTCCACCTCGATGTTGGCGGCGTTCAGACCCTGGATGAGGCGGTTGTACGTCATGCCGTTCTGGCGGGCAGCGGCGTTGATGCGCTGGATCCAGAGCCGGCGGAAGTCGCCCTTGCGCTTCTTGCGGTCGTTGAAGTTGTAGGTCAGGGAGTGGGTGACCTGCTCCTTGGCCTTGCGGTACAGGCGCGAACGCTGACCGCGGTAACCCTTGGCGGCCTCGAGGATCGCCCGACGCTTCTTGTGAGCGTTTACTGCCCGCTTGACGCGTGCCACTTTGTACTCCTTGTAACAGGGCCGTGGATGTCTTCACACGGCCCGAATTCGATGGGGTCCCGGTCTTGACGTTCCGCTCCCGCCAACGGGGAGCGGAGGAACGTCACTTGCCGAGAAGCTTCTTGATCTTCGCGGCGTCGCCGGGGGCCATCTCCGCGGTGCCGGTCAGGCGGCGGGTGACACGGGACGACTTGTGCTCGAGCAGGTGGCGCTTGCCGGCGCGCTCACGGAGCACCTTGCCGGCACCGGTGATCTTGAAGCGCTTCTTGGAACCGCTGTGCGTCTTGTTCTTCGGCATAGCGCCGTTATCTCCTCGTCGGTGGCGCTCCCACCGGTCCGGAGGAACCAGGCTGGCGGGAGCGTCAATAGTTTCTGTCGAGTCCGGGGCGGGCTGCTCCGGACTCAGGCCTCGGCAGGAGCCTCGGTGGAGGCGTCCTCGGCCGGAGCGGCCTCGGCTGCGGGGACCTCGGCTTCGGGGGCCTCGTCGGCGAGGACCTCGTCGACTCCGGCCTCGTCCGCGAGGAACTCGCCCTCGTCCGTGGCGGAAAGGCCCTGACGCTCGGCCTTGCGGGCGGCCTGCGCCTCACGGGCCTCGGCCATCGCCTCGGTCTTCTTCTTGTGCGGGCCGAGAACCATGATCATGTTTCGGCCGTCCTGCTTCGGGTTCGACTCGATGAACCCGAGGTCCTCGACGTCCGAAGCCAGACGCTGGAGCAGTCGGTAGCCCAGTTCCGGACGGGACTGCTCGCGACCACGGAACATGATCGTGATCTTGACCTTGTCGCCCTGCTTGAGGAACCGGACGACGTGACCCTTCTTGGTGTCATAGTCGTGCGGGTCGATCTTCGGCCGGAGCTTCATCTCCTTGATGACCGTGTGCGCCTGGTTCTTGCGCGCCTCACGGGCCTTCATGGCCGACTCGTACTTGAACTTGCCGTAGTCCATGAGCTTGCAGACCGGCGGCCTGGCGGACGCCGCTACCTCGACCAGGTCGAGGTCGTACTCCTGCGCAAGCTCGAGCGCCTTCGCGAGCGGCACGATGCCGACCTGCTCGCCGCTCGGACCGACAAGTCGTACCTCGGGAACGCGAATCCGGTCGTTGATGCGGGGCTCGGTGCTGATGGATCCTCCTCGGTTGCACCACCACACGGCCGCCTGGCAGACAGCCGCGTAACGTCTCTGACGCGAGACCAACCGATCCGGAACACAAAAAATGCCCCGGACGGGACACAGGCGGGGCTCCTTGGAAATACCGGAACACCACCGCATCACAACATCGCGGGGCGCAGCATCAGGCGGCTTTCCATCGTCCGTACGGAACGATGGATACTGCCTTGACCGGTGACCTGCCATCCCGGAGGACGACTAGGTGGGAGTACGGAGCCTCCACTTGTGGGCCGGACGCATGCGCATCCAGCCGGTCTGGTGACCCCAATATAGCAAGGGGTCTTCCCGGACGCTAACCCGGCCGCGAACCGGCCACCCGCGGGGCCCGGACCCGGCGCCGCGGGGGCCCGGTCCCGACCCCCTCCGACACCGGCTTATCGTGAACGCATGACTGACGCGACGCCCCCCGAGACCACCGAAGCCGACCAGGCTCCCGACTACGACGCCATGACCCGCGACATCGCGGACGTGCCCGCGGTCGAGGTGATCACCACGGTGGCCGTGCACCTGCTGAGCGCCGCCGCGGTCAACCTGGGCCTGGACAAGCCCGACTCCGAGCACAAGGACCTCGACGAGGCCCGCAAGCTGATCACGGCCCTGGCCGGACTGGTCACGGCCAGCGCCACCGAGATCAGCTCCTTCCACGCGGCCCCGCTGCGCGACGGCTTGAAGTCGCTCCAGCTGGCCTTCCGCGAGGCCTCGCTGGTCCCGGACGAGCCGGGCCAGGGCCCGGGCGAGAAGTTCACGGGTCCGGTCTTCGGCTGATCCCTCCCGCACCACCCCGCTCGACCACGGTCCCGGCGGGTGCCCCGATCGCCCGGGGCACCCGCCGGGACCGTTCGCGTTCCGCTCGCGGGCGCGATCACGGACGCGATCACGGACCCGCTCGCGGGCGCGTCCGTTTCAGTCCCGGACGAAGAGGAGCTCTCCGGGAGCCGCCGCGTCCGGTGGCAGCAGGGCCAGGTCCAGTCCGCGCACCAGGCGGGCCCGCAGGGTCTCGTCGGCCGCCAGCGCCTCGGCGAGCTCCCGGGCGCTGCCCGCCGGGTCGGCGCCGTCGGCCAGCACCACGGCGAGGGTGCCGTCCGCGTCGGCGCCGGCCGGGCCGAGGTAGGACCGTACGACGCTCCGGGTCGCGACCACGGCCGCGCGCACGGCCGCGGTGACCGCCGGGTCGGCCAGCGGGTCGGCGTCGGTGCGGCCCTCGGCCGCCGCGAGCAGCGCCGAACCGGTCAGCTGGTAGGGCACCGGGCCCGCGAGGTCCAGGACGAGGGTGTCGGCCTTCTCGTGCGCGAGCGCCGCCAGGGCCTGGTGCAGCGGGACGGCCACGGGCCGGGCCGCCGGGTCCCACAGGGCCAGCGCAGCGATCGAGGTGAAGGCGGGCAGCGCCCGCCGGTCGCCCGCCTTGAGGGTGGGGACGGCCATGTCGCTGGTCTTCTCGCGCTTGAGGCCCGTCTCGGGGTCGGTCTCGACCTCGCCGAGCACGGCGACGACCGGGACGAGCAGGCGCGCGTCCTTGAGGGCCGCCAGCACCTGTGGCTCCTGCGATCTGTCCTGGGCCCACGCGGACAGGGCCGCGCTCAGCCGGGGATCGGCGGTGCCGTCGTCGTCGGAGAAACCGGGGTCTGGAATGTTCTTCTGGGCCACAGTTACCCGACCCTATATCGCGGTGCGGCGCTCTTCGTCCGGCCGCCGCCGCCGGACCAGTACGCCCGCCAGCACGAGCAGCGCCACCCCGGCGCCCGCCGCGACCGGCGCCGCGTACCGGCCGTGGCGCGCGGGGGGACGTACGGGCTCGGGTCCGGGGCCGAAGTAGCGGCTCGTGGCCGGGACCGGGGTCGGCGCGATGGAGTCCGCCCTGAGCCCGTCGGCGGCCTGGAGGGCGGCGACCGGGTCGACCAGTCCGTGCCCGCGGGCGTCGTCGCGACCGCCGCGCGGGGCGTCGGAGGCGGTGTCCTCCAGCAGCTTCTTGATCTGCGCCGGGGCCAGCTCCGGGTGGGCGGAGCGGACGAGCGCCACCACGCCCGAGACGGACGCCGCGGCCGCGCTGGTGCCCCAGCCCTCGTAGTAGCCGCGGTCCGGGTCGGCGATGACGATGTCGACCCCGGGGGCGCTGACGGTGGCGTACCAGTTGCGGGTGGAGAAGGGGGCCTTGGCGCCCTTGCGGTCCACGGCGGTGACGGCGATCACGCCGGGGTAGGCGGCCGGGTAGGAGGTGTGGTCCCCCTGTTCGCCGCCGTTGCCGGCCGAGGCGACCACGACCACGCCCTTGGCCAGGGCGTACTGCACGGCCTCGTCCTCGGCGGCCTCGTGGTGGGCGGACTGGCTGTCGTCGCCCAGCGACATGTTGATCACGTCGGCGCCGTGGTCGGCGGCCCAGCGGATCCCCTCGGCGAGGGCGCCGCCCTTGCTCTCGCGGGCCTTCGCCCGGCCCGGGTCGCCCTCCTCCAGGATCACCCGGACCGGCAGGATCTTGGCCTGCGGCGCGATGCCGAAGACGCCCTGCTGCCGGTTGGGGCCGTGGCCGTGCCCGGCGATCACCCCGGCCATGGCGGTGCCGTGCCGGGCCCAGGCGCGATCGCCGCGGGAGGCGCCCATGCCGACGAGGTCGGTGCCTTCGAGGACCTGTCCGGCCAGGTCGGGGTGGGTCGCGTCGACGCCGGTGTCCAGCACCGCGACGGTGATCCCGTTGCCCTGGGTGGTGCCCCAGGCCTCCTCCGCGCGCAGGGCGGTGAGGTTCCACTGACGGTCGCGGATGGCGTCGGCGGCGGCGGGCGGGGCGGCGAGGGCCGCGCAGGCGAGGGCGAGGGCGGCGCAGACCGCGGCGGAGCGGAGCGCGGGGAGGGGCGCGGGGAGGGGCCGGCGGGTCATCGGGACGGCTCCGGTTTCGCCGTGGGGGTGGGCGGGGCGGCCAGTGCGCGCAGGGCGCGCTCTATCCGGTCGGCGACGCCCTTGGCCTCGTAGCCGAGACCGGCCTGGGCGACGGCGCTGGTGTCGTCCTTCTTCACCGCGTCGGCGGCCGGGCGCGGCGCGGCGACCGGGCGGCCGTCCGCGAAGGCGGAGACGCAGTAGAGGACGACGGGCGCCTCGGGCGGGACCGACACCGTCCAGGCGCCGCGCTGTCCGTCGGCGAAGCCGTAGCCGGAGGGGACCGGCAGGCGGCCCTTGAGCGCCGCCATCGTGGGGGCGTCGGCCGTGGTGAAGACCATGCCGACGGAGATCAGGGAGCTGCGGGTGGCGTCGGTGTAGGTGGCGCGCAGCACGCGGGTGCAGCCGGTGGGCGCGAGGGGGGCCTGCCAGGCGGCGGGGAGCGCGGTGGCGCACGGCGCGTCGGGGGCGAGGGCGATCCGGGTCCAGGTCCGGTCGGAACCGCCGGGTCCGGCGCCGCGGCCGTCGAGGGTGGGCGGGAAGAGGGTGTCGATCGGGGTCTCGCGCCAGAGCGAGCCCGCCGTGCGGTGGGCGGCGGCGGGGGTGACGGGGCGCTGGCGTGCGTGGTGGTCGGACCAGACGCCGAAGGCGGCGCCGCCGATGAGGGCGAGACCGGCGGCGGTGGCGATCGCGGCGGCCGCGGTGCGGGCCGGGTGGGCCGGGGCTCGGGGTGCGGGGGCGTCGTCCGGGGCGCCCGGGTCCGCGGGCGGGGCGGTGTGTCGGTCAGACATGGTCATCCGGCGGCTCCGCCCCCGTTCCGTACCGTGCCGTGCCTGCGGGTGCCTGCCCGTACTCTACGACGCCCACCCCGCCCCACCCCCAACCCCCGTGCAGTCACCGCCCCCCGAGCCCCGGGCGCGCCCTCAATCGCCGGGCGGGCTGAAAGCGGCCCCACACCCCCCGGCGAGCCCTCAATCGCCGGGCAGGCTCCATTTCCCCCTCCAGCCCCATCGGCACATCCCAGCCCCGCCGGCGATTGAGGCGGATCGGTGGCCCGCGCCCGGGCCCGCGGCGGGTGAGGCGGGGCGAAGCAGGGCCTACCCACCGGTAGAGCGGCATGGCAAGCTGCGCCCATGACTTCCCCCGCCGCCGATCGGGCCCGTTACGACCGGGCCACCGCCCACCTCGACGCGCCGCTGGCCATCGTGGACCTCGACGCGTTCGACGCCAACGCCGACGACCTCGTGCGCCGGGCCGGCGGGAAGCCGATCCGGGTGGCGAGCAAGTCCGTCCGCTGCCGGACCCTGCTCGAACGGGTCCTGGCCCGGCCCGGGTTCGCCGGAATCATGTCCTACACCCTCGCGGAGTCCCTCTGGCTGGCCCGGTCCGGTTTCGAGGACGTCCTGCTCGCCTACCCCTCCGCCGACCGCACCGGCTTCGCCGAACTCGCCTCGGACCCCAAGCTCGCCCGGGCCGTCACCGTGATGGTGGACGATCCGGCGCAGCTGGAGCTGATCGACCACGCCCGCGACGGCGGGACCGAGGAGATCCGGGTCTGCCTCGAACTGGACACCGCGCTGCACCTGTTGGGCGGTCTCGTCCGGGTCGGCGCCCGCCGCTCCCCGATGCGCGAACCGGCCCAGCTGGCCGCGATGGCCCGCGCCGTCACCGCCCGGCCGGGCTTCCGGGTGGTCGGGCTGATGGGGTACGAGGGCCACGTGGCCGGTGTGGGCGACTCCCTGACGGGCCGTCCGTTGCGCTCCCGGGCGATCCGGCTGATGCAGGCGACGGCCCGCAAGGAGCTGGCGGTCCGGCGCGCGGAGACCGTACGGGCGGTGCGCGAGGTCGTCGGGGAGCTGGAGTTCGTCAACGGCGGCGGCACCGGCAGCGTGCAGCAGACGGCGGCCGAGCACGCGGTCACCGAGATCGCGGCCGGGTCGGGCCTGTACGTGCCGCGCCTGTTCGACAACTACACGTCGTTCCGGGGGCGTCCGGCGGCCCTCTTCGCCCAGCCGGTGGTCCGCCGTCCGGGCGTGGGCGTGATCACCGTGCTGGGCGGCGGCTATCCGGCCTCCGGCGCGGCGGGCGCCGACCGGCTGCCGCAGCCGTACCTGCCGCAGGGCCTGCGCTACGACCCGCAGGAGGGCGCCGGCGAGGTGCAGACCCCGCTGCTCGGCGCCCCCGCGGACGACCTGCGGATCGGTGACCGGGTGTGGTTCCGGCACGCGAAGGCCGGGGAGCTGTGCGAGCGCTTCGACGCGCTGCACCTGGTCGAGGGCGACCGGGTGACGGCCACCGCCCCGACGTACCGGGGCGAGGGCCGCACCTTCCTCTGAGCCGGGGACCGAAGACCCCTAGTAGACGGAGTCCCGCTGGTCCGGGATCACGCTGGCGTCGCCGCGCAGCACCGGGCCGGGCGTTCCGTCGCGTCCGGTGAAGCCGGTGGTCGCGCAGGGGTAGGGCGCGGCCTTCTGCTTCTTCGGCTCGATGAACATCGGGTTGACGATCCAGCGGCCGTCGCCGTTGTCGTACGCCCGGCACATCAGCTCGTTCTTGTTGCGGTTCAGGACGAGGCGCAGCGCGGTCGCGTCGCGCAGGAACGAGACGTCGGTGTCGGAGTCGCCGGCCGCGAAGACCTGGCGGCGGCCGACGGGCTGCACCTTCTCGGCGGCGGCGCCGCGCACGCCGAAGACCACCTTGTTGATCCAGCAGCGCTTGCCGTCGACGTACGTGATCATCGTGTCGGCGCCGTCGCGCACCGAGCCGCAGCCCTGGAGGTGCGCGGTGTTGGCGCCGTCGTAGGTGGTGGTGTTGCGGATGCCGATGACGTGGTCGGCGGCCACGCCGACGCCCTTGGCCCACACCTCGACGACCGGCTGCGGCGAGGCGGAGCTGATCCAGACGTCGAACCCGGCCTTCTGCAGGCCGCCGATCAGGTCCTTCTGCTGGTCGTAGTAGCGCACCCAGCCGGTGGCGGTGGCGCTGCCGACCTGCTGGGTGGCGCCGATCGGTGCGGCGAGGTTCTCGGTGCGGGCGGCGGCGGCGAAGGAGCGGACCTCGCGGGCGGTGTAGCCCTGGGTCAGCTGGGGCAGCCAGGCGTAGGCGGGCTCGATGGTCCGGCGGTCCCACCCGGCGAAGGCGGCGGCGCCGGCCTTGGTCGCGGCGGTGCCGTAGACGGCGTTGATCTCGTCGGCGCAGCGCGTGCCCGCGGGGGTGCCGTTGCCGGTGGGCAGCGGGGCGCCGGGCCGGGCGAGGGCGCCGCAGGCCTGCGCGAGGGCCTTGGTGGCGGCCGGGGTGAGGTAGCGGCTGGTGGTGCTCCAGTCGCCGCGGGCGGGCTGGCGGATCTTGCCGTTGCGCAGCAGCCAGAACATGGTGGCGTCGCCGACGTCGTTCTTGACGACCGTGTTGTCCCAGTCGAAGACGGCCACGGGCTTGTCGTGGCCGGGGCGGTGGGTGGCGCAGCGGCCGTACTGGTCGATCAGCTGCTGGAGGCGGGCGCGGTTGTCGCCGTACCAGCCGGCGCCGACCTGCGGGGTGGTGCAGTGGGCGCCGGGCCGGGCCGCCTGGGCGGCGGGGGCGGCGGCCACGAGGGCGCCCGCGGCTATCGCGAGGGCGGCGCCGGCGGCCTGGAGCCGTCGGGCGGTGCTGGGTCGGGTCACTGGGGTGAACGCTCCTGATTCCTACGAAGATCGTCGCGGACGATAGAGCACGACAGCCGGGCGTCGTGCGACGCCCGGCTGTCGGGGTGGTGCCGTCCGGGTGAACGCTCGGGGCGGACCCGGGACGCGGCCCTACAGGGGGGTGACGTACGCGCCCGCGATGCCGCCGTCGACCAGGAAGTCGGTGGCGTTGATGAAGGAGGAGTCGTCGCTGGCGAGGAAGGCGACGGCGGCGGCGATCTCGGTGGGCTCGGCGAAGCGGCCGACCGGGATGTGCACGAGGCGGCGCGCGGCGCGCTCGGGGTCCTTGGCGAACAGCTCCTGCAGGAGCGGGGTGTTGACGGGTCCCGGGCACAGGGCGTTGACGCGGATGCCCTCGCGGGCGAACTGGACGCCCAGCTCGCGGGACATGGCCAGGACGCCGCCCTTGGAGGCGGTGTAGGAGATCTGGGAGGTGGCGGCGCCCATGATCGCGACGAAGGAGGCGGTGTTGATGATGGAGCCGCGGCCCTGGCGCTGCATGTAGGGCAGGGCGGCCTTGCAGCACAGGTAGACGGAGGTCAGGTTGACGTCCTGGACCCGCTTCCA
This sequence comes from Streptomyces sp. NPDC059917, assembly GCF_042730635.1. NCBI lineage: Bacteria > Bacillati > Actinomycetota > Actinomycetes > Kitasatosporales > Streptomycetaceae > Streptomyces > Streptomyces sp. NPDC059917. The sequence continues at coordinate 23,745 of NZ_JBHWLC010000061.1, read as the reverse complement.
CGCCTCCAGGCCGGTGGTGAGGATCGAGTCGTCGTCCGGGGGCGAGATGCCCGCGTTGTTGAAGGCGATGTCGACGGAGCCGTAGGTGTCGAAGGCGGTCTTGAAGAGGGCCTCGACCTCCTCGGGGTTGGTGACGTCGACCTTCACGAAGGTGCCGCCGACCTCTTCGGCCGCGGCCTTGCCGGCCGTTTCGTCGATGTCGCCGCAGACGACGTTCGCGCCCTCGGAGGCGAGGCGGCGGGCGGTGGCGAGGCCGATGCCGCTGCCGGCTCCGGTGATGACGGCGGTGCGGCCGACCAGGCGGCGGCAGACGATCTCTTCGGTGTTCCGGTCGGTGTTCTGGGCGGTCATGTGGCTCAGGCCTCCGTGCTGATGAAGACGTTCTTGGTCTCGGTGAATGCGGTGAGGGCGTCGGGTCCGAGTTCGCGGCCGAGGCCGGACTGCTTGTACCCGCCGAAGGGGGTCCAGTAGCGGACGCTGCTGTGGGAGTTGACGGAGAGGTTGCCCGCGGCGACGGCGCGCGAGACGCGCAGGGCGCGGCCCACGTCGCGGGTCCAGAGCGAGCCGGAGAGCCCGTACTCGGTGGCGTTGGCGAGGCGGACGGCGTCCTCCTCGTCCTCGAAGGGCAGGACGACGGCGACCGGCCCGAAGACCTCCTCGGCGGCGACGGGGGCGGTGGGGTCGGCCCCGGTGACGAGGGTGGGCGGGTACCAGAAGCCGGGTCCTTCGGGGGCGGTGCCGCGGACCGCGGTGAGGTCGTCGGTGACGTAGGACCGTACGCGCTCCAGCTGGGCCCGCGAGATCAGCGGACCCATCTGGGTCTTCTCGTCGGCCGGGTCGCCGACGACCACGCCCTCGATCCCGGGGGTGATCAGGTCGAGGAAGCGGTCGTACACGGAGCGCTGGACCAGGATGCGGGTGCGGGCGCAGCAGTCCTGGCCGGTGTTGTCGAGGAAGGCCATGGGGGCGGCGGCCGCGGCGGCTTCGAGGTCGGCGTCGGCGAAGACGATGTTGGGGCTCTTGCCGCCGAGTTCGAGGGTGACCCGCTTCACCCGTTCGGCGCACTTGGCCATGATCTGCTTGCCGACGCCGGTGGAGCCGGTGAAGACGATCTTCGCGACTCCGGGGTGTTCCACGAGGGCGTTGCCCGCGACCGGTCCGCGACCGGGCAGCACCTGGAAGAGGTGCTCGGGCAGGCCCGCTTCCAGGGCGAGGGAGGCCAGCCGCAGCGCGGTGAGGGGGGTGGTCTCGGCGGGCTTGAGGATGACGGCGTTGCCCGCGGCGAGGGCGGGTGCCAGGCCCCAGGCGGCGATCGGCATGGGGAAGTTCCAGGGGGCGATCACGCCGATGACGCCGAGGGGTTCGAGGAAGGTGACGTCGAGGCCGCCGGCCACCGGGATCTGCCGGCCCGCGAGCCGTTCCACTCCCCCGGCGGCGAATTCGAGGAGGTCGCGCACGTTGCCCGCTTCCCAGCGGGCGTTGCCGATGGTGTGGCCGGCCTCGCGCACCTCCAGCCAGGCCAGTTCCTCGCGGTGCTCGTCGACCGCGGCGGCGAAGCGGCGCAGCAGCCGGGCGCGGTCGGCGGGTGCGGCGGCGGCCCAGCCGCGCTGGGCCGCGGCGGCCCGTACGACGGCGGCGTCGACGTCGTCCCGTGTGGCGGCCGGGACGGTGGCGACGACCTCCTCGGTGGCCGGGTTCAGTACGTCCAGCGCATCGGATGACACGTGGTGCCTCTCAGTCGTTCGCTCGGTGGGTGGTTCGCCCGGGCGGTGGCCGGCCCGGGTGGTGCGGTTACAGGCGCTCGAAGGAGCGGCGCAGCTCCCAGTCGGTCACGGCGGAGTCGTAGGCGTCGAGTTCGACCCGGGCCATGTTCCGGTAGTGGGCGACGACTTCGGGGCCGAAGGCGGCCTTGGCGATCTCGCTGTTCTCCCACAGCTCGGCGGCCTCGCGCAGGGTGGTGGGGACGTGCGCGTAGTCGCCGGTGTAGGCGTTGCCCGCGCAGGCCTCGGGCAGTTCCAGCCGGTTCTCGATGCCGTAGAGGCCGGCCGCGACCAGGCCCGCGACGGCCAGGTACTGGTTGACGTCGCCGCCCGGGAGGCGGTTCTCGAAGCGCATGGAGCGGCCGTGGCCGACCACGCGCAGGGCGCAGGTCCGGTTGTCCACGCCCCACGCGACGGCGGTCGGCGCGAAGGATCCCGGCCGGAAACGCTTGTACGAGTTGATGTTGGGGGCGTAGAGAAGGGAGAAGTCGCGCAGCGCGGCCAGCTGGCCGGCCAGGAAGTGACGCATCACCGGTGACATACCGCCGTGTGCGCCGCCCTCCTCGCCCGCTTCGCCCGCCATCACGTTGCGCCCGTCGGCGTCGTTGAGCGAGAGGTGGATGTGACAGGAGTTGCCCTCGCGCTCGTCGTACTTGGCCATGAAGGTGAGCGAGACGCCCTCCTGGGAGGCGATCTCCTTCGCCCCGGTCTTGTACACCGCGTGCTGGTCGCAGGTGACCACGGCCTCGTCGTAGCGGAAGGCGATCTCGTGCTGCCCGAGGTTGCACTCGCCCTTGGCCGACTCGACGACCAGGCCCGCGGCCTGCATCTCGTTGCGGATGCGGCGCAGCAGCGGCTCGATCCGGCCGGTGCCGAGGACGGAGTAGTCGATGTTGTACTGGTTGGCCGGGGTCAGGCCGCGGTAGTTGGCGTCCCAGGCCTGCTCGTAGGTGTCCTGGAAGACCATGAACTCCAGCTCGGTGCCCACCATCGCGGTGTACCCGAGCCCGGCGAGGCGCTCCAGCTGGCGCCGCAGGATCTGGCGGGGCGCGGCGACGACGGGCGAGCCGTCGTTCCAGGCGAGGTCCGCGAGGACCAGCGCGCTGCCCGGGTTCCAGGGGATGCGGCGCAGGGTGGACAGGTCCGGGTGCATGGCGAAGTCGCCGTAGCCCCGGTCCCAGGAGGACATCTCGTAGCCGTCGACCGTGTTCATGTCGGTGTCGACGGCGAGCAGGTAGTTGCAGCCCTCGGTGCCGTGGGACATGACCTCGTCGAGGAAGAACTGCGCGGCGAACCGCTTGCCCTGGAGTCGCCCCTGCATATCGGGGAAGGCCAGGACCACTGTGTCGATCTCGCCGTCGGCGACGAGGGAGCGGAGCTCCTCGGGCGCGAGCGGCGGCATGCGGTCTACCACGGGAATCTCTCCTTCGGTGAGCCGAGGAGGCCTAAGGTATTGAACAGAACCATTGCTTGGGAAGGGGAGGGGCCGATATGACGAACAAGGCGGCGGGCGGCGCGGGCGAAGGTGGCGCGATCGCGCGGCTGAATCCCGTACTGCGCCAGGTGCGGGCGGGCAACGGTTTCGAGGAGGCCCTGGAGCAGATCCTCCAGGTGGTCCGCCTCGGCCTGGTGCCGGGCGGCGAACGGTTGCCGCCGGAGCGCGAGTTGGCCGAGCGGATGGGGATCAGCCGGGTCACCCTGCGTGAGGTGCTGAAGGTCCTGCAGGACCAGGGGCTGGTGGAGGCGCGGCGCGGGCGGTACGGCGGCACCTTCGTGCTGCACCGCCGCGACACCCCCGTCGGCGGCACCGAGGAGGAGCTGCGCCGGCGCGTCGCGGGCGTGGACATCGAGGACGCGCTGCGCTTCCGCGAGGTGCTGGAGACCGGCGCGGCCGGGCTGTGCGCCGCGCAGGGGCTGGACGAGATACGGGCGGACCGGCTGCGCGGGGCGCTCGCCGCGACCCACGACGCCCCGCTCGCGGACTACCGGCGCCAGGACACCCTCTTCCACCTCACCCTGTGCGAACTGGCCGGCTCCGCCACCCTGACGGCCCAGTACGCGGCCGTCAGGGCCACCGTCAACGACCTGCTGGACTGCATCCCGCTGCTGGTCCGCAACCTGGAGCACTCGCAGCAGCAGCACACCGCCCTGGTGGAGTCGGTCCTGGAAGGGGACGCGGAGGCGGCGCGCGAGGTGATGCGGGAGCACTGCGCGGGGACGGCGGCGCTGCTGCGCGGGTTCCTGGCGTGAGCGGGGCCGGATCCGGGCCCGAGGAGGTTTTCGTAACCACCGTTTAACGCAGGGGTCTTGCGCCCGCCACTCCCGAACGGCAAAGGTACGCCCCACAACCATTGCCCTAGGCAGGAGCGCGCACATGGCCGACGACATCGAGGCCCGGCTGACGAAAGCCGTGCCCGGACCCACCCCGTCCGCCGAGGGCGGACCCGAGGGCGGACCCGACGCTCGATCCGCCGCTCGATCCGACGGCGGGAACGACTACCTGGAGCGCCGCACCCTGCGCCGCGGCAGCGCCGGCTGGCTGCTGCTGACCGGTCTCGGCGTCGCCTACGTCGTCTCCGGCGACTTCTCCGGATGGAACGCCGGTCTGGGCAAGGGCGGCTTCGGCGGCCTCGCCATCGCGACCGTGCTCATGGGCGCCATGTACGCCTGCCTGGTCTTCTCCCTCGCCGAGCTCTCCGCCATCCTGCCCACCGCGGGCGGCGGCTACGGCTTCGCCCGGCGGGCGCTGGGCCCCTGGGGCGGCTTCCTCACCGGCACGGCCATCCTCATCGAGTACATCCTGGCGCCGGCCGCGATCGTCATCTTCATCGGCAACTACGTCGCCTCGCTCGGCCTCTTCGGCCTCACCTCCAGCTGGCCGGTCTACCTCGGCTGCTTCGTGATCTTCATCGGCGTCCACCTCTGGGGCGTGGGCGAGGCGCTGCGCTTCAGCCTCGTCGTCACCGCCATCGCCGTCGCCGCCCTGCTGATCTTCGCCTTCGGCGCCCTCGGCGACTTCTCCGTCAGCCACCTGAACGACATCCCCGTCGACGCGAGCGCGGCGGGCTCCGGCTCCTGGCTGCCCTTCGGCGTGCTGGGCATCTGGGCGGCGTTCCCCTTCGGGATGTGGTTCTTCCTCGGCGTCGAGGGCGTGCCGCTCGCGGCGGAGGAGGCCAAGGACCCCGTGCGCTCCATGCCGAAGGCGCTCGCCATCTCCATGGGCGTCCTGACCCTCCTGGCCCTGATCACCTTCCTCCTCGCGACGGGCGCGCAGGGCGCGGACGCGATCAAGGACCCCGACGCCGCCCCGCTGATCGTGGCCCTGGAGGGGACGGGCGGCCCGACCACCCTGAGCCGGATCGTCAACTACGCGGGACTGGCAGGCCTGGTGGCCTCCTTCTTCTCCCTCATCTACGCCGGTTCGCGCCAGCTCTTCGCCCTCTCCCGCGCGGGCTACCTGCCCCGCTTCCTCTCCCTGACCAGCCGCCGCAAGGCGCCCTACCTCGGCCTGGTCATCCCCGGCGCGATCGGCTTCACGCTCGCCGCGGCCACCGGCGACGGGGTGCGGATGCTCAACATCGCCGTCTTCGGCGCGACCATCTCCTACGCCCTGATGGCCCTGTCGCACATCGTGCTGCGCCGCCGGGAGCCGAACCTGGAGCGGCCGTACCGCACTCCGGGCGGGATCATCACCTCGACGGTGGCCTTCGTACTCGCCCTGTCGGCCCTGGTCGCCACCTTCCTGGTGGACAAGGACGCCGCATTCATCGCACTCGCCGTGTACGCCGTCGCCCTCGCCTACTTCGCGTTCTACAGTCGGCACCACCTGGTGGCCTCGGCGCCCGAGGAGGAGTTCGCGGCTCTGGCGGCGGCCGAGGCGGAACTGACCCGGGACTGACACGCTCGTCCCGTCCACCACCACCGCCCGTCGTTCCACCCGCTGGAGGTATGCACCGTGCCCAGGCCGCTCATCGGCATCACCACCTATGTGGAGGCGTCCACCCGCTACGGCGCGTGGGACCTCCCGACCGCCCTCGTGCCCACCGGCTACTACGAGTTGGTCCAGGCGTCCGGCGGCAGCGCGGTGCTGCTCCCGCCGGACGATCCCGGGCAGGCGGCCGAGGTCCTGGGCCGCCTGGACGGCCTGGTCGTGGCGGGCGGCCCGGACGTGGACCCGGTCCACTACGGCGCCCCCCGCGACCCCCGTACGGGCGCCCCCGCGACCGTGCGCGACGCCTGGGAGCTGGCCCTGATCCGGGCCGCCCTGGACGCGGGCACCCCGCTGCTGGGGATCTGCCGGGGCATGCAGGCGCTGAACGTGGCCCTGGGCGGCACGCTGGTCCAGCACATCGACGGGCACGCGGGGGTGCCGGGGCCGGTGGAATGGCACCCGGTGCGGCCGGTCGCGGGGACGCGCTACGCGTCGCTCGTGCCGGAGGTGGCGGAGGTACCGACCTACCACCACCAGTGCGTGGACCGGCTCGGGCGCGGCCTGATCGCCTCGGCGCACGCGCTGGACGGGACGGTGGAGGCCATCGAACTCCCGGCGGCCGACGCCGCCTGGGCCCTGGGCGTCCAGTGGCACCCCGAACGCGACAAGGACACCCGCGTGATGTCGGCCCTCATCACCGCCGCCACCCGCATCCCGGCCACCCTCCCGTAACCACCCCACCCTCCGGGTGCGCCTCAAACGCCGGCGGGGCTGGTTTATCCACCCCCGCCGGCGATCGAGACGCGCGGCGGCAATCCAGTCACCGCCCGGGGCCGAGACACCCGGCGGCCAACCCAGCCACCGCCCGGGGGCCGAGACGACCGGCGGCAATCCAGCCCCGCCGGCGTTTGAGGCGCCGCCGGAGGCCGAGACCACCGGCGGACGCCGACCCGCCACGGCCTCCTCAGGACGGCGCGGACCGCGTCAGCGACAGCAGGTCCCGGGCCGGCCCGGCGGGCCGGGTCCCCGCCGGCCAGACGGCCCGCAGCATCCGCTCCAACGACTCCCCCGCCACCGCCACCGCGACCAACCGCCGCCCGGCCAACTCGTCCCGCACCGCCAGCTCCGACAGCACGCACGGCCCCGCCCCACTGATCGCCGCGGCCTTCACCGCCGTCGTCGAGGCGAGTTCCAGCAGCGGCTGCGCCAACCCCCCGCACCCGGCCAGCGCCGCGTCCAGCACCTGCCGCGTCCCCGACCCGCGCTCCCGCAGGATCAGCGGGGTCGTGGCCAGCTCGGCGGGGGTCACCTCCCCCGACCGCCGCCGCGCCCACGGATGCACCGGCGCCACCGCCACCACCAGCCGGTCCTGCGCGATGACCACCGAGTCCAGCCCGTCCGGCACGCCCGGCCCCTCCACGAAGCCGAGGTCCGCCTCCCGCGCCAGGACCCGCTCCGCCACCAGCGCCGAGTTGTCCGCCTGGAGGGACACCGCCGTCCCCGGCCGCTCCGCGCGCAGCGCGATCAGCCAGCCCGGCATCAGGTACTCCGCGATCGTCATGCTGGCCGCCACCCGCAGCCGCGAGTCCCGCGCGCCCCGCAGCGCCTGGGCCCCCGCGTCGAAGGCCTCGGCCGCCTCCACGATCCGCCGCGCCCAGTCGGTGACCAGCGCCCCCTGCGCGGTCAGCGTGGAGCCGCGCGGCGTACGGTCCACCAGCGCCACCCCCAGCCGGGCCTCCATGGCCCGGATCCGGCTGCTCGCCGCGGGCTGGGTGATCCCCACCTCCCGCGCGGCGCCGCCGAGGCTGCCGACCCGCGCCACCGCGATCAGCAGTTCGAGCGCGCCCAGGTCGGGCACCCGGTGCGAGAGCGGAACCGCGTGTGCGGCAGGTCCGACGCCAGCTTCAGTCATAAGGTCAGTTTATGGCCTCATAGGAAGGCGGGTTCTGCCGACCGCCCCTCCCCGGGCGCACGCTGGATCCATGGCCACCACCGCGCACCACAGCCCCTCCGCCCGCCGGGCCCACGAAGCCCTGGGCACCCGGCCCTCCGCGACCGCCGCCTCCCGGCGCCCGTTCCCGGTCCTGCGCCACCTCGGCCCGAACTGGTACGCCTCGATCATGGGCACGGCGATCATCGCCAACGCCGGTGCGACCCTCCCGTACCAGCTCCCCGGCCAGCGCGTGGCCTGCCAGGCCGTCTGGGCACTGTCGGCGGTCCTCCTGCTCGCTCTGCTGACCGCCCGCGCCGGACACTGGCTGCACCACCGCGACCAGGCCCGCGCCCACCTGCTCGACCCCACGGTGGCCCCCTTCTACGGCTGCCTCTCGATGGCCCTGCTGGCCGTCGGCGGCGGCACCCTCATCGTCGGCAAGGACCTCATCGGAGTCACCGCCGCCGTGGCCGTGGACACGGTGCTGTTCACCGCGGGCACCGTGATCGGTCTGCTCGCCGCCGCCGGGATCCCCTACCTGATGGTGGTCCGCCACAAGGTCGAGGCCGAGCACGCCACCCCCGTCTGGCTGCTCCCCGTCGTCGCCCCCATGGTCTCCGCCGCGCTGGGCCCCCTCCTGATCCCCCACCTGGCCGCCGGACAGGCCCGCGAGGCCATGCTGCTCGCCTGCTACGCCATGTTCGGGATCAGCCTGCTGGGCACCCTGCTGATGCTCCCCCTGGTCTTCGGCCGGCTGATCGTGAGCGGCCCCCTGCCCCTGGCCCTGACCCCCACCCTCTTCCTGGTCCTCGGCCCCCTCGGCCAGTCCACCACCGCCGTGAACTCGCTCGCGGACATGGCCCCCCAGTCGATAGCCGCGCCCTACGCCGGTGGGTTCGGGGCCTTCGCCGTGGTCTACGGGGTTCCCGTGATGGGCTTCGCCCTGCTGTGGCTGGCCCTGGCCGCCGCGATGCTGGTGCGGGCCGCCCGGCGCGGCATGGGGTTCGCGATGACCTGGTGGGCGCTGACCTTCCCCGTCGGCACCTGCGTCACCGGAGCCGCCGGACTCGCCCGCCACACCGGCCTCACCGCCTTCGCCTGGCTGGCCACCGCCCTGTTCGTGGCCCTCGTCGTCGCCTGGCTGGCAGCCGCCGCGAACACCCTGCGCGGCCTGTACACCGGCCGCCTCCTGGCCGCGCCCCGCTAGGATCCCGCCGCCCGCAGGGCCGCCGCCAGCACCGCCGGGGCCTCGGCCAGCGAGGGCCCGTACCAGGTCAGGTGGCGGCCGCTGACGAGGGCGGCGGGCAGGTCGGGAAAGGCCTCCGGCCCGTCCCCGGCCGTGAAGCGGTACGGCTCGTCCGGGAACACGACGAGATCGCAGCCCGCCGCGGCCAGCTCGGCCGCCGGGATCCTCGGGTACCGCTCGGCGTGGTCGGCGTAGACGTTGCGCACCCCCAGCCGGGCCAGCAGATCGCCCGCGAAGGTGTCCCGGCCCAGCACCATCCAGGGCCGCCGCCACACCGGGACGAAGGCGCTCAGGGCGCCCAGCGGCTCCACCCGCGCCCACGCGGCCGCGGCGTCGGCCAGCCAGCCGGGCCGGGCCGTCCCCAGGGCGTCGACGAACAGCCCCTCCAGCTCCCGCAGCGCCTGCGGCAGGTCGCGGATCTCGGTGACCAGCACCCGCAGCCCGGCCGCGCGCAGGGCGTCGAGGTCCGGGAGCCGGTTCTCCTCCTCGTTGGCGATGACCAGGTCCGGGCGCAGCTCCACGACGGCCCGCACGTCCGGGTTCTTCGTACCGCCGATCCGCACCGCGGCGCCGAGGTCCGCCGGGTGCGTGCACCAGTCGGTGACCCCCACCAGCAGCCCCGGCGCGCTCACCGCGACCGCCTCGGTCAAGGAGGGCACCAGGGAGACGACCCGCGGCCCCCGCACGCCGGTCAGTGCTCCGGCGAGGGGGGCTCGGAGGTGGCGTGGATGTGGTCCCCGACGGCGACGACGAGGAGCTTGGTCTCCTCGGTCATGGCCCGCCAGCGGTGCCGCACCCCACCGGAGAGGAACAGCGCGTCGCCGCACTCCAGCCGGTAGGCCCGCCCCTCGGCCTCGACCTGGCAGGACCCGGAGACCACGTACATGAGCTCGTCGTTGCGGTGCTGGTACTCGCGGCCCGCGTCCCGGTCCCCGGTGAACTCCAGGGCGTGCAGCTGGTGGTGCCCGCGCACCAGGGGGCGTACGCCCGGAGCCGGGTCGAGGCCCTGCTCGTCGGCGGCGCTGACCAGGTCGACCGTGCGCGCCGTGTCGGACGCGGCCAGCAGTTCGACGGCCGTGGTCTCCAGCGCGTCCGCGACCCGTTCGAGGGAGCGCATGCTGGGCCGGGCCCGTTCGTTCTCTATCTGGCTCAGGAACGGCACCGAGAGTCCGCTGCGCGCCGAGACGGCGGCGAGGGTGAGTCGCAGCGCGCGGCGCCGCTTGCGCACGGCCACTCCCACCCGGAGCGGTTCCTTGGTGTCTCTTTCCTTTTCCTTGTCGTCCATGGCGGGGCTGCCCTCCCCTTGTCCGTCGCACATAGGTGTGCTGTAAGCACCTTACGCAGCATCGGCCCCCCGCACCGCTCGCACGACCCGACCGTATCGGGGCCCCGGCGAATTCCGAGCCGTATTCCAGTGACGGATGGTGGCGTTCCGGTCCTGCCCGGTCGCTGTTGGTGACACAGGTGCGGGAGGGTGTCGGTGGGGTACGGCATCATCGTCAAGGTGACCCGACGCCTGATGCTCCTCGACACCGCTTCCCTGTACTACCGCGCCTACTTCGGGGTTCCGGACTCCGTCCGGGCACCGGACGGGACCCCCGTCAACGCCGTGCGCGGGCTCCTCGACTTCATCGGGCGCCTCGTCCAGGACCACCGGCCGGACGATCTGGTGGCCTGCATGGACGCGGACTGGCGGCCGCACTGGCGGGTGGAGCTGATTCCCTCGTACAAGGCCCACCGCGTCGCCGTGGAGACGGAGACCGGTCCCGACGAGGAGGAGACCCCGGACACCCTGGCCCCGCAGGTCCCGATCATCGAGGCCGCGCTCGACGCCTTCGGCATCGCCCGCGTGGGCGTCGAGGGCTACGAGGCGGACGACGTGATCGGTACCCTCACCGCCCGGGCCACCGGTCCGGTGGACATCGTCACCGGCGACCGGGACCTCTACCAGCTGGTGGACGACGCCAAGGAGCGCCGCGTCCTGTACCCCCTCAAGGGGGTCGGCACCCTCCAGGTGACGGACGAGGCCTGGCTGCGGGAGAAGTATGGGGTGGACGGTCCCGGCTACGCCGACTTGGCATTGTTGCGCGGCGATCCGAGCGACGGCCTGCCGGGAGTGCCCGGAGTGGGCGAGAAGACGGCCGCGAAACTGCTCGACGCCTACGGTGACCTGGCCGGAATCCTCGCGGCGGTCGGCGACCCGGGCTCGAAATTGACCCCGACGCAGCGCAAGCGGCTCGACGAGGCCCGTCCTTACCTCGCCGTGGCCCCCAAGGTGGTCCAAGTGGCCCGTGACGTGCCGCTTCCCCCGTTCGATCCGGCCCTGCCGGGCGCCCCGGCGCACCCCGACGTGCTCGACGCGCTCGGTCACCGGTGGGGCCTGGGAGGCGCTGTCGCGCGTCTCACCAGTGCACTTCGACTCTGAGGTGGTAACTTAGGTAATCCTAAGTTTTCAGGGGAAGCAGCACGGGACATCGGGGAGACGCCGTGGCAGAAGGACGTGCACGCAGGATCGCCACCGCCGAGGTGGTCCGGACCGAGCGACTGAGCGCCCACATGGTGCGCGTCATCCTCGGCGGAGAAGGCCTGGCCGCCAGGTTCACGGTCGGGGACTTCACCGACCACTACGTGAAGCTGCTCTTCGCCCCCGAGGGCGTCGCCTACGCCGAACCCTGGGACCTCGAGGACATCAGAGCCGTCCACCCCCGCGAGCACTGGCCCCGACAGCGCGCCTACACGGTGCGCGCCTGGGACCCGGCGCACTCGGAGCTGACCATCGACTTCGTCGTCCACGGCGACGAAGGACTTGCGGGCCCGTGGGCGGCGCGCGTCCGGCCCGGCGAAACGGTCCGCTTCCTGGGTCCCGGCGGCGCCTACGGCCCCGACCCGACGGCCGACTGGCACCTGCTGGCCGGTGACGAGAGCGCACTGCCCGCGATCGGCACCACCATGGAGCACATGCCGGTGGGTGCCGAGGTGATCGCCCTGGTGGAGGTCGGCGGCCCGGAGGACGAGCAGAAGATCGCCACCCCGGACGGCATCGTCCCGATCTGGATCCACCGCGGCGACCGCCCGGTGGGCGAGGCCCTGGTCGAGGCCGTCACCTCGCTGCAGTTCCCGCCGGGCCGGGTACAGGCGTTCGTCCACGGCGAGGCGGGCTTCGTGAAGGAGCTGCGCCGCCACCTGAAGATCGAGCGCGGCATCCCGGCCAAGCAGCTGTCGATCTCGGGCTACTGGCGCCTGGGCGAAACGGACGAGGGCTGGCGCGCGATCAAGCGCGACTGGAACGCCCAGGTGGAAGCCGAGCAGGACTAACCCGCGCAGGACCCGGCACAGGCCTGGGGCAGGCCCATTCCAGCCCCGCCGGCGTTTGAGGCGCCCCCGGAGGGCACGACGACCCGCACCCGGCGTCGAAGCAGCCCCCCGGGGCCCCGCCCGACGCCCGGCCCCGGCCCCGGCCCGGGGGGGCGCCCAGCGGTCCGCGGGGCGCGGACGGGCGGTCCCACAGCCCCCGCGGGACAATGGCCCCATGCGCAGCTCACGCACCCGCGCCCGAACCCTCGGCGCCGCAGGAGCCGCCCTGCTCCTGGCCACGACCCTCACCGCGACCGCCGCCACCGCGACGGCGGCCCCGGCCGCCACCGGCCCCCCGCAGCCGAAGCCCTCGCTCACCGACGCCCAGGTCGACAAGGCCGTGGCCGGCCTCGACGCGAGCATCACCGCCCTGATGCGCCGCACCGGCGTCCCCGGGGTCTCCGTCGCCGTGGTCCGCCACGACAAGGTCGTCTACCTCAAGGGATTCGGCGTCCGCAAGGCCGGCGATCCCGCGAAGGTCGACCCCGACACCGTCTTCCAGATCGCCTCGGTCTCCAAGCCGGTCTCCTCGACGGTCGTCGCGGGCGCCCTCGCCGACCCGGCCGACTGGGACCGGCACGTGGAGCTGCCCGGCTTCGCCCTCAAGGACCCCTGGGTCACCGACCACGTCACCACCGCCGACCTCTTCTCCCACCGCAGCGGCCTGCCCGACCACGCCGGAGACCTCCTCGAAGACCTCGGCTACGACCAGTCCTACGTCCTCGGCCACCTCCGCGAGGAGCCCCTGGACCCCTTCCGGGCGAGCTACGCGTACACCAACTTCGGCCTGACGGCCGCGGCCGAGGCCGTCGCCCGCGCCAAGGGCGTCAGCTGGGAGAAGCTCAGCCAGGACACCCTCTTCAAACCGGCCGGGATGACCCGCACCTCGACCACCTTCAAGGCCTTCCAGGACGCCCCGGACCGCGCCGTGACGCACGTCAAGAACGCCGACGGCAGCTGGAGCCCGCGCTACGTCCGCGATCCCGACGCACAGGCCGCCGCCGGCGGGGTGAGTTCCACCGCCCGCGACCTGGGCCGCTGGTTGCGGCTCCAGCTCTCCGGCGGCACCCTCGACGGACACCGGATCGTCCCGGCCGCCACCCTGGCCCGGACCCACCTGCCCGAGATCGTCTCCTCGCCGCCCGCCACCCCCACCGGGCGCGCCGGCTTCTACGGGCTGGGCTGGAACGTGTCCTACGACGACGCGGGCCGGCTGCGCCTGAGCCACTCCGGCGCCTTCGCCCTCGGCGCCAACACCAACGTCACGATGCTGCCCCTGGAACAGCTGGCCATCGTCGTCCTCACCAACGGCGCGCCCGTGGGCATGGCGGACGCCGCCGCCTTCGACTTCTTCGACACCGCCGAGCACGGCAAGCCCACCACCGACTGGCTGGAGCTCTTCTCCTCGGTCTACGCCCGCTCGGAGGAGGCCCCGCGCTCCCCCACCGACTACGCCCACCCGCCCGCGGGGGCGAAGCCCGCCCGCGAGGACGGCGCGTACACCGGCACCTACGAGAGCCCCTACTACGGCAAGCTCACCGTGAGCGCCGAGGCGGGCGCCCCGACCGGCCGGGGTCTGACGCTCTCGCTCGGCCCGAAGCCGCTGCGCTTCCCGCTGACCCACTACGACGGCGACACCTTCAGCTTCGAGACCGCGGGCGAGAACGCGGTCGGCCGCACCGGGGTCACCTTCGCCGACGGCACGGTCCGCGTCGAGTACCTGGACGCCGGGCCCGGACACCTGGGGACCTTCACCCGCGCCGGGTGACGCCGCCGGGCCGCATACGCTGGTCCCGATGAGAAGCAGAGCCCAGCCCCCCGCCCCGCTGCCCCAGCTCGACGGCATCGACCCCGTCCGGCTCCTGATGCACCGGGACACCCCGCACCCCACCATCGGCGCCTTCCTCGAAGCCCACTACGCGGGCACGGCGGGCGCCGAGCCGATGGCGCGGCTGCTGCGCGCGGGCCGGGTGTACGGCTCCGACGGGCGGGCCCGCCGCGCGGAGGACCCGTACGAGCGGGACGCCTTCCTGTGGTTCCACCGCGACCTGCCCGCGGAGCACCCGGCGCCCGCGGTGCCCCGCGTCCTGTACCGGGACGCGCACCTGCTCGTCGTGGACAAGCCGCACTTCCTGGCCACCACCCCGCGCGGCAGCCACGTCACGCAGACCGCGCTCGCCCTGCTGCGCCACCGCCTGGAGCTGCCCTCGCTCAGTCCGGCGCACCGGTTGGACCGGCTGACGGCGGGGCTGCTCATGTTCAGCATCCGGCCCGAGGACCGCGGGGCCTACCAACTCCTCTTCCAGGACCGGCGCGTGCACAAGGAGTACGAGGCCGTCGCGGCCCACGACCCCGCGCTCGACCTGCCCCGCACCGTGCGCGACCGGATCGAGAAGACCCGCGGGACGATGGCCGCGGTCCAGATCCCGGACGGCGTGCCCAATGCCGAGACCCGGGTCGAGCTCATCGGGCACCGCGCCGCCCTGGGGCGCTACCGGCTGACCCCGCACACCGGGCGCACCCACCAGCTCCGCGTCCACATGAACGGCCTCGGCGTCCCGATCCTCGGCGATCCGGTCTACCCGGAGGTCGGCGACCCGGCCCCCGACGACTACCGCCACCCGCTGCAACTCCTGGCCCGCGTACTGGCGTTCACCGACCCGGTCACCGGGCTCGCGCACCGCTTCGAGAGCGCCCGCACGCTGGGGGCCTGGGAGGACTACGAGGCCTGGGCGGCCGGGGTCCCGGAGGAACCGGGGGCCTGAGGGCTGAGCGGCACGCCCGCGATGCGCAGCGCCGCGTCCGCCGTGGCCCTCGCGAAGGACTCGACGGGTCGGCCCGGATCGGAGCGGTGGATGAGCATCACGCCTTCTATCAGACCGAAGACCAGGTCGTTGCGCAGGGCCAACCCCGCGCTGTCGCGCGCCAGTTCGGCGCCCGCGTCCGTACCGCGCAGCAACACCCGGTAGGCCTCGCGCAGTTCGGCGCGCATCTGGCGGAAGCGGGCGAACCGCTCACCGCAGCCGACCTCGGGCAGCAGGTAGAGGGCACCCAGGTTGTGCGGCCCCGCGCACAGGAGCAGGACGTCGGAGCGGCACAGCTCCCACAGCCTGTGTTCGGCGCTCAGGTCGGCGGCGGCGAGCAGCCGCCGGGCCAGGACCAGCGAGGGAGCCACGGTGGACTCCAGGAGTTCGGCGAGGAGTTCTTCCTTCCCACCGAAGTAGTGGTACATCGTCGCCTGGCGCATACCGGCCAGTTCGGCCACCGCCCGCGTGGTGGTGGCCGCGTACCCGCGGACCGTGAACAGCTCCGCCGCCGCGCCGAGGAGCTCCTCGCGCGGCGGCCGTCCACTGTCCGGTCTTCGCTGATCGGCACGCGGCCGACCGACCCGTCTCGCTTCCCCGCCCACTGCCCCACTCATGCGCAGATCGTCGCACAGAGCAGGGAGAAAGGATCATGGCAAGAGATCAGATCGAGCCATGCCCACTTTCGGAGGAAGCCCCAAAAGCGGCTAGCCGACCGAGCTGTAGGCCACTACACCCCGCAACAGGGCGTCCACGGCCTTGCGGGCATTTCGCGCCACCGTGCTGGTCCCGCCACCGGAGTTGGCCGGGGCGGCCGCCGCGACCTGGCCGAGCACGTCGATGACCTGCTTGCACCAGCGCACGAAGTCCCCGGCGGGCATCCCGGCCTCGCGCAGCACCTCGTCGAGGCTCTTGTCGGAGGCCCACTGGTAGGCCGCCCACGCGAAGCCGAGGTCCGGCTCGCGCTGGCCCACGCCCTCCGCCTGGTTGATCCGGTGCTCCTCCTCCAGCGCGTCGAGCCTGCCCCAGATCCGCACCATCTCCCCCAGCGCGACCGTCGCCGCACCCGGCGGCACCTTCGGCGCCACCGCGTCGTCGGACTGCCGCGCCTCGAACACCAACGCCGAGACGCACGCGGCCAGTTCGGCAGGGCTCAGGCCCTCCCAGATCCCGGCCCGCAGGCACTCCGAGGCCAGCAGGTCCAACTCGCCGTACAGCCGGGCCAGGCGCCGGCCGTGCGCGGTGACCTCGTCCTCGCGCAGGTAGTCCAGGTCCGTCAGCAGCGCGTGGATGCGGTCGAAGGTGCGCGCGATGGTGTTCGTCCGCCCCTCGATCCGGCGCTCCAACTGCTGGGTGTCCCGCTTGAGCCGGTGGTAGCGCTCCGCCCAGCGCGCGTGGTCCTCGCGCTCGTCGCACCCGTGGCACGGGTGCGCGCGCAGCGCGGCGCGCAGCCGGGCGATCTCCCGGTCGTCCGCCGCCTCGGCCCGGCCCCGCCGGGACCGCTCCGGCGCGATGTGCCCGGCCTTGACGCGCAGTTGGGAAGCGAGGTCGCGGCGCGACTGCGGGGAGCGCGCGTTGAACGACTTGGGGATCCGCATCCGCTCGATGGGCTCCACCGGCACCGGGAAGTCGATCGCGGCGAGCCGCTTGACCTGCCGCTCCGCCGTGAGCACCAGCGGGCGCGGGCCCTCGGTGTACTCCTGGCCGCGGTGCCCGTTGGAGCGCCCCGCGGGCACACCGGGGTCCAGGACCAGCGCGAGTCCGGCGAACTTGCCGGTCGGCACGTGGATGATGTCGCCGGGCTTGAGCTTCTCCAGGGAACCGGCCGCCTGGGCCCGTCGCTGGGCCGCGCCCTGCTTGGCCAGGTCCGTCTCGCGGTCCTTGAGGTCGCGGCGCAGCTGCGCGTACTCCTCGAAGTTCCCGAGGTGGCAGGTCATGCCCTCGGTGTAGCCCTCCAGGCCCTCTTCGTTGCGCTGCACCTGCTTGGAGATGCCGACGACCGAGCGGTCCGCCTGGAACTGCGCGAAGGAGGTCTCCAGCAGTTCGCGCGAGCGGTGCCGCCCGAACATCTGGACCAGGTTCACGGCCATGTTGTACGAGGGCTTGAAGCTGGAGCGCAGCGGATACGTACGGGTACCGGCCAGGCCCGCGAGGGCCGCCGGGTCCATCGCGCGCTGCCACAGCACCACCGCGTGGCCCTCGACGTCGATGCCGCGGCGCCCGGCCCGGCCGGTGAGCTGGGTGTACTCGCCGGGGGTGATGTCGGCGTGCTGCTCGCCGTTCCACTTGACCAGCTTCTCCAGGATCACCGTGCGCGCGGGCATGTTGATGCCCAGCGCCAGGGTCTCCGTGGCGAAGACGGCCTTGACCAGGCCGCGTACGAAGAGTTCCTCCACGACCTCCTTGAAGGTCGGCAGCATGCCGGCGTGGTGCGCGGCGATGCCCCGCTCCAGGCCTTCGAGCCACTCGTAGTAGCCGAGGACGTGCAGGTCCTCGGTCGGGATCGAGGCGGTGCGCTCCTCGACGATCTCCCGGACCCGGGCGCGCTTGGCGTCGTCGTTCAGGCGCAGCCCGGCGTACAGGCACTGCTGGACGGCGGCCTCGCAGCCGGCCCGGCTGAAGATGAAGGTGATGGCCGGGAGCAGGCCCTCGTTGTCGAGGCGCTCGATGACCTCGGGGCGGCCCGGCGTCCAGATCCGGTTGCGGGAGCGCCGCTCGCGCTCGCGGTCGGCCTCGCGGACCATCTTGCCGCGCCGGCGGTCCTTCGGGTTGTACGAGCGGGTGTTCTCCTCCCGCGCCATGCGCAGCAGGTCGGGATTGACCTCGCGGCGCGTGCTGCCGCGGCCGCCGTGGTCGCTCTCCTCCTCGAAGAGGTCGTGGATCCGGCGCCCGGCCATGACGTGCTGCCACAGCGGGACGGGCCGCTCCTCGGAGACGATCACCTCGGTGTCACCGCGGACGGTGTCCAGCCAGTCGCCGAACTCCTCCGCGTTGGACACGGTCGCCGACAGTGACACGAGGGTGACGGACTCGGGGAGGTGGATGATCACTTCCTCCCAGACGGCTCCGCGGAACCGGTCGGAAAGGTAGTGCACCTCGTCCATGACGACGTAGCCGAGACCGGTCAATGCGGGGGACTTCGCATACAGCATGTTGCGCAGTACCTCGGTGGTCATCACGACCACCGGCGCATCGGCGTTGACGCTGTTGTCACCGGTCAGCAGCCCCACCTTGGCCGCGCCGTAGCGCTTGGCGAGGTCGGCGTACTTCTGGTTGGACAGGGCCTTGATCGGCGTGGTGTAGAAGCACTTCTTGCCCTGGAGCAGCGCCAGGTGGACGGCGAACTCGCCGACGATGGTCTTGCCCGAGCCCGTGGGGGCGGCCACGAGCACGCCCTTTCCGGCCTCCAGGGCCTTGCACGCCTCGATCTGGAAGGGATCCAGATCGAACTCGTACATCTCCCGGAAGGGGTGCAGGGCCGTGGCTTCTTCGGCGGCGCGGCGGCGGAACGCGGCGTACGCGTCGGCGGGGGAAAGTTCCTCGGTCATCTTGTCGTCGAGCCTACCCGCCCCCTCTGACAACAAGCGCGATCTTTATGACAGGAGCCGCAGCGCAGCGGGCACGCACTCGGCGGTGACGGGCAGCGGCCCCACCGGCTCCCCGTCCGCGTAGGCGGTGAGCCCGACGGCCTCCAGGGTGACCTTCGCGGCCCGGTGCACGCTCACCTTCGGGTGGCCGGTGTGCGTCCCCTTGTAGACCTGCGGGAAGACCTTCAGCAGGGTGGCCCGGGAGCAGTCCCCGACCACCGTGACGTCGAAGAGCCCGTCGTCGGGTCGGGCGTCCGGGCAGATGCGCATCCCGCCGCCGTAGGAGGACCCGTTGCCGACGGCGACCAGCGTGGCCTCGGTCTCGATGACCGGACCGTCGTCCAGGGTGATCCGGTAGGGGAAGGGCCGGAAGGCGGCCAGCTCGGCGAGGATCGCCAGGTCGTACTTGAAGCGCCCCACCGGCCAGCGCATCCGGTTGCCCCGGTCGTTGACCCGCGAGTCGAAGCCGGAGCAGAGCACGGTCCCGTACCAGCCGCCGGCCACCCGCCCGAGGTCGATCTCGCGGAACCGGCCCTCCTTGAGGACCCGCGCCGCCAGCCGTCCCGCCGCCGCCGGGTCCCGCACGGGCAGCCCCAGCGCCCGCGCGAAGTCGTTGCCGGTGCCCACCGCGACCACGCCGAGCGGTGTCAGCGTGCCCGCCACGGCCTGCAGGGCCAGCGAGACCATCCCGTCCCCGCCGACCGCGATCACCGCCCCGGTGCCCTCGCGGACGGCCGCGCGCAGCCGGACCAGCGCATCGGCGGCGTCCGTGCCGACGACCGTCCGCACGGAGAAACCTGCCTCCCGGAGCGCGGAAGCGGCCGGCTGCGCGGCGTGCGCGCCCCGGCCGCGTCCCGCGGTGGGATTGACGAAGAGGGTGATCTCAGCACTCACCCAGCGGAATGTACCTGTCAGGTGGCGTCGTCGTAACCGTTGATCCGCTGGCGTCCGCCGTCGGCCTGGCCGGGCAGCGCCGTGGGCGGCGCGACCTCGTCGATCGAGCCGACCGGCGCCGGGGTGAGGTCCAGCGCGGACGCCTCGTCGTCGTCGAGGTCGGCGTCGGGGTTCTTGCGCTTGCGCCGGCGGTCGTTCATGAGGCAGATGCCGAGCGCGATGAAGTAGAGCGCGATGATCGGCGACGCGAGCGACATCATCGTGAGCGGGTCGCCGGTGGGCGTCGCGAACGCCGCGAAGATCGTGATGCCGAGGACCATGATCCGCCACCAGCTCGCCAGCCGCTTGGCGGTCAGCACCCCCGTGACGTTCAGGAGGATCAGCAGCAGCGGCAGCTCGAAGGCCAGGCCGAAGACGACGACCATGCGCGTGACCAGGTCGAGGTAGTCGTCGACGGGCAGCAGGTTGCGCGCGTTGTCGGGGGTGAACTCCAACAGGATCTGCGCGGTCTGCGGCAGGATCTTGTACGCGAGCACCGCGCCCGCGCCGAAGAGCGGGGCGCCGACGGCCACGAAGCCGATCGCGTACCGCTTCTCGTGGTTGTGCAGGCCCGGCGCGATGAAGGCCCAGAGCTGGTACAGCCAGACCGGGGCGGAGAGCACGATGCCCGCGGTGAGCGAGACCTTCAAGGCGATCGAGAACGGCGCGATGAGACCGTTCACGGTCATGTCGGCACAGGGCCGGCCGTTGCGCTGCGAGACCACCCCGTTGGTGCAGCCCACGGAATCCAGCATCGGCTTCAGCATGAAGTCGATCAGATTCTTGTAGTAGAAGGCCGCCACGATGGTGATCACGAGGATCGCCACGACCGCCTTCAGCAGGCGGTTTCTCAGCTCACGCAGGTGCTCGATGAGAGGCATCCGCCCTTCGGCGTCCTTCTCCCGCTTCTCCTGCTTTCGGGCAGACTTGAGCAACCCAGGTCCCTTGGCTCGTTGCAGATGACTGGCGCGACCGGTGGGGGTCAGGCCTGGGTGGAGCGGTTCGGCTCGCTGACCGGACGCGCGCTCGTGACGTCACCGGGCGCGGCCTGGATGGTGCGCGGGGCCGCCTGCGGAGCCTGGTCGGCGGGAGCGGCGGGCGCGGCGGCGGCCGCCGCGGCGTCCTCGGCCTCGCCGTCCTTCTTCATCGCCTTGGCCTCGCTCTTGAGGATGCGCGCGGACTTGCCCAGCGAGCGGGCCATGTCCGGGAGCTTCTTGGCGCCGAACAGCAGGAAGATCACGGCGATGATCAGGAGGATCTCAAGAGGCTTCAGATTGCCGATCATGTCTGACTTCCTTCTCACCGAAGCGGCTGGTCGTAAGGACGCGGTGGTCCGGGACAGGAATCCGGAAACCGCTCTGACAAGGATCGTAACCCCCAGGGGTTAACGCCCGGCAATCCCCCGGGGCCCCCGTGATTGCGCGCGTCTAGTGCGCCCCGCGGCCCGCACGGGCCAGATCGACGGTCACCCGCTCCAGTTCGCCCGACGCCTCCGCGATCCTGCGGCTCGCCTCGGCGACCTGTCCGGAGAGCCTGCGGACCTCGACGAACACCCGCACGGCGAGGACGGCCAGGACGGCGACCCCGAGGAAACCCAGGACAATTGCGAGCATCGGCCACAGCATGCGCCGAGCCTAGCGCCTGCCCCGCCCACCACGACGGGCAGGGCGCGGCGCCCGGCCGGAAACGACGCGCCGTCCAGCGAGCGTCGAGCGGAACCCCTGCGCCCGCACCGCCCGCTACAGGCTGCGCAGCGTGCTCACACCGCCACCGGTCAACAGCTCGATGATCCGCTCCCCGGCGTGCTTGCGCACCGCCGCCCCGCACTCCGGGCAGGTGAAGGAGTAGAAGGTGGTGCGGCGGCTGCCCCCGATGGCCAGCCGCAGCGCCCCCGCGGTCAGCTCGAAGCGGCCCCGGCACTCGGGGCAGGCGGCCTTGAAGCTGACCGCCTCCCCGTCGGGCCCGCCGGATGCCGCGGGCGCTGCGGTACCGGGCGTGGAGATGACTGACATCGTGCGGCGGTCCCCCTCGGTCGCGGTCCTCAGACCTCTTCTCCGTACCCGGCCAGTGCCTCGCGCGCCGCCCGGCGCGCACTGTCCGACAGCTCGGTCGGCGACACGATCCGACCGTCCCCGCCCAGCCGTAGTGCCAGCCGCCGCAGCGACGCCGGATCCGGGGTGCGCAAAGCGATCCGCAGCCCGCCGTCCGCCAGCTCCTCGGCGCTGTCGTGCGGGTAGTACTCGGCGACCCAGCGGCCACCGGGCCCCACCTCGATCACGACCTCCGGGTCCCCCGCAGCCGGCTGTACCAGCCCCACCGACAGGTCGCGCGGTTCGATCGCCGGCGGCTCGGCCCGCTCGTCCAGCAAGCGGATCTCCGCGACCCGGTCGAGCCGGAAGGTGCGCCGCGCCTCGGAGAGGTGGCACCACCCCTCCATGTAGGTGTGCCCCACCGCGAACAACCGGATCGGGTCCACCGTGCGCTCGGTCAGCTCGTCGCGGGCCGGCGAGTAGTACCGCAGCCACACCCGGCGGCGCTCGGCGATCGCCCGGTCGACGTCGGCGAAGACCCCGCCCTCCGACTCGAAGGTCACCGACAGCCGCGAGCTCGCCCCGGCCGCCTCGCCCGCCGCGGCCTCCAGCTTCGCCGTCGCCCGCAGCAGCGCCTCGCGGTCGCTCTCGCGCAGCCCCGGCAGCGTGGCGACCGCCCGCGCGGCCACCAGCAGGGCCGTGGCCTCGTCGGCGGCCAGCCGCAGCGGCTCGGCCGTGGACTCCCCCGACGCGTCGGGGTTGCGCCACCAGATGCGCTCGCCGTCGGTGTCGATGTCCAGCAGGTCCCCGCCGCGGAAGCTCGTCCCGCACATGGGCAGCACGTCGAGGTCCGAGATCAGCTCGTCCTCCGTGATCCCGAAGGCGCGCGCGACGTCCGCCACGTGCGCCCCGGGGCGCTCGCGCAAGTACGTCACCAGCGACAACATCCGTCGGGTCTGGTCAATGGCATTGGCAGCCATGCCGCTACGTGTTCCCCTCAGCCTTTGGCCACGGCGCGCAGCCGGTCCACCACGTCGGCCCGCAGGTCCGCGGGCTCCACCACCACCACGTCCGGCCCGAACTCCACCAGCCAGGCGTCCAGTCCGTGACCGTACGGGATCTCCAGCTCGTCCCAGCCGTCGGCGCCCTCGCGCACCGCCGTCGCCCGGGCCCGCAGCGGGTACCCCGCCCCCGCCCGCAGCCGGATCAGCGCCGAACGGTCCGCCGTGTCCCCGGCCCAGCTCGCCACCGTCTCGCGCACGGTCACCACGTCCGGCACCGCGGCCGTGTACTGCCCGGCCCGCGAGCGCACCTTGCCGGTGATCCGGGAGAGCCGGAACACCCGCTCCGCGCCGCGGTCCCGGTCGAAACCGGCCAGGTACCAGTGGCCCCGCCAGCACTCCAGCGCCCACGGCTCGACCTGCCGGGTCGCCGGGTGCGCCGCATTGGACTTGCGGTAGTCGAAGACCACCGGCCGCCGGTCCCGGCACGCCAGCATCAACGGCTCGAAGGCCGCCTCGTGGACCGGGATGCGCGGCTCGATCGCACTGTGCTGACCGTCGTACGGGTCCCCCGCCTCCGGCATGCCCCCGGCCCGCAGCTTCTGCAGGGCGCCACTGGCCGCACCCGCCAGCCGCGCCTGCTGCCACACCTTGGCCGCCACGCCCAGCGCGGCCGCCTCCTCGGCGTCCAGCGAGACCGCGGGCAGCCGGTTGCTGTCCCGGCGGGCCATGTAGCCGATGTCCCCGTCGAGGCTCTCGACGGTCTCGATGACCAGCCCCAGCTCGCGCAGGTCGTCCTTGTCCCGCTCGAACATCCGGTTGAAGGATTCGTCGTTGCCGGCTTCCAGATAGGCCTCGATGGACCCGCGCAACTCCCGCTTGCTGAGCGGGCGGCGCGTCCCCAACAGACACAGCGCCAGGTTCATCAACCGCTCCGCCTTGGCAATCGCCATCGACGCCCTTCCCCCGATCTCCCACGACACACTCGTGACCGTTGACCGTACCGTCCTGCGCCCCGTCGGCAAAAGCGAACGTACGCGTGAGGGGCCCCCCCCCGCCCCCGGGGGGCCCCCCGCGGCCGGTGGCCCCGCGCGGCCCCCCCATCGCCGGGGCGCCCCCCCGGCCCCCCGGGGCGCCCGCCCGCCCCGGCATCGCCTGCCAGGACG
>NZ_JBHWLC010000060.1:0-53412 GCF_042730635.1 Streptomyces sp. NPDC059917 | reverse complement strand
CGCCGGATCGGATCCGGCGGGGGCGTTCGCGTACGTCGACTACTCGGCGGCGGAAGGCGCGACCGCCTCGGCCGCCGGGGCGGCCGCCTTCGTCTCGACCGGCTTGCGCAGCGCGATGTTCAGCTCGCGCAGGCGGGTCTCCTCCAGCACCGTCGGCGCGCCCATCATCAGGTCCTGGGCGTTGCCGTTGAGCGGGAAGGCGATCGTCTCGCGGATGTTCGGCTCGTCGGCCAGCAGCATCACGATGCGGTCGACGCCCGGGGCGATGCCACCGTGCGGCGGGGCGCCGAGGCGGAACGCCCGCAGCATGCCCGCGAACTCGCGCTCGACGGTCTCGGCCTCGTAGCCCGCGATCGCGAAGGCCTTCAGCATGAGCTCGGGCTCGTGGTTGCGGATGGCGCCGGAGGACAGCTCGATGCCGTTGCAGACGATGTCGTACTGCCAGGCCAGGATGTCGAGCGGGTCCTTCTCCTCCAGGTCCTTCATGCCGCCCTGCGGCATGGAGAAGGGGTTGTGGGAGAAGTCGATCTTGCCCGTCTCCTCGTCCTTCTCGTACATCGGGAAGTCGACGATCCAGCAGAAGCGGAAGACGTCCTCTTCGAACTGGCCCGCGCGCTTGGCGGCCTCGACGCGGACGCCCGACATGATCTTGGAGACCTCGTCGAACTCGCCGGCGCCGAAGAACACCGCGTGGCCGGCCGCGAGACCGAGCCGCTCTGTGAGGACCTTGACGTTCTCCTCGGTGAGGAACTTGGCGATCGGGCCGGTCAGGCCGCCGTCCTCGCCCACGCGGACCCAGGCCAGGCCCTTGGCGCCCAGCGAGATCGCGTACTCGCCCAGGCCGTCGAAGAACTTGCGCGGCTGCGCGGCGGTGTCCGGGACGGCCAGCGCACGCACGTGCTTGCCCGCGAACGCCTTGAACTCGGAGCCCTCGAAGACGTCGGTGATGTCGACCAGTTCGAGCTTCGTGCGCAGGTCGGGCTTGTCGTTGCCGTACTTGACCATCGACTCGCGGAAGGGGATCCGCGGGAACGGCGAGGTGACCGGGCGGCCCTTGCCGAACTCGGTGAAGATCTCCGTCATCAGCTTCTCGATGGGCTGGAAGACGTCTTCCTGCTCCACGAACGACATCTCGACGTCGAGCTGGTAGAACTCGCCCGGCGAACGGTCGGCGCGGGCGTCCTCGTCGCGGAAGCAGGGCGCGATCTGGAAGTACCGGTCGAAGCCGGAGATCATCAGCAGCTGCTTGAACTGCTGCGGCGCCTGCGGCAGGGCGTAGAACTTGCCCGGGTTCAGGCGGGAGGGCACCACGAAGTCACGGGCGCCCTCGGGGGAGGTCGCGGTGAGGATCGGGGTCGCCATCTCGTTGAAGCCGAGGTTCACCATCTTGGAGCGGATGGAGGCGATGACGGCGGAGCGCAGCATGATGTTGCGGTGCATGCGCTCGCGGCGCAGGTCGAGGAAGCGGTACTCCAGGCGCCGCTCCTCGTTCACGCCGTCGTCGGTGTTGATCGTGAAGGGCAGCGGGGCCGCGCCGCCGAGCAGCTCGACGTCGGTGACCTCGATCTCGATGTCACCGGTGCCCAGCTCGGGGTTGCGGTTGTCCTCGCCGCGGGAGACGACCTTGCCGTCGATGCGGACGACCGACTCCTTGGAGATGCTGGAGAGCACCTCGTTCGCCGCGGTGCCCGGGCGGACGACGAGCTGGACCAGACCGTAGTGGTCCCGCAGGTCGATGAAGAGGATGCCGCCCAGGTCACGACGATTGTGCACCCAGCCGCTCAGTCGGACGTCGGAGCCGACGTCAGAGTTGCGCAGCTCGCCGCAGCTGTGGGACCTGTACCGATGCATCGTTCATCCAGTTCTTCGCGATAGCAGGGTGGAAATCAACCCTGCCCAGGTTACCGCCCGGCCGGGCACGCCCGTGGGCCCGTGTGAACGGGCACCCGAACGGGATGACCTGTAAAGATGACTAAATGCGCACCGAGGACGTCCTGGCGGCGATCGCCACCGGTCTGTGGCGCTGGGACAACGCCGCCGGAACGGTCACCCTCGACGGTGAGGCCGCCCGGTTGCTCGGCCTGCCCGCCGAGCCCGTCACCCTGCCCGAGGTGTCCGTACGGTCCCGGTTCCACCCGGTCGACTGGAACGAGATCAACGGCATCGTGAACCTGGCCGTCGCCGAGGGCACCCTCGCCGAGGCCCGGCTGCGGATCATGGATGTGGACGGGCGCGTCCTGCGGACCGTGCGCAGCCGCTCCAAACCCGTGCCGCACACGGCCACGGACGGCCGGATCGACTACGAGCTGATCGGCACGATCCAGGAGATCGCCGAGCCCCAACCGGGCACCACGGCCGTCCACACCCCCATCACCGGGGACTGGCGGCGCTCCCGCGAGGCGTTCCTGCTGGACGCGGGCCGCGCGCTGGCCGAGGCCCGCTCCACGGCCGAGGTGCTGCGGGTCGCGGCCTCGCTGTCGATGCCCGGCTTCAGCCCGGACGGGCTGGCCGTCTTCGGGATGGACGGGGACCGGCTGTCGATCATCGGGCACCACGGGCACGACGCCGGGGACGAGTCCCCCTTCGCGGACATGCGCATGGACACCGACTATCCGGCCGCGGAGGTCGTCCGCAGCGGCCGGGCGATCTACCTCCCCACCCCGGAGGACTACAAACGGCGCTTCCCGGCCACCTGGCCGCTCGCGCAGCGCTTCGGCCGGACCTCCTGGGCCTTCCTCCCGCTGATCGTCGCCGGGCGCACCATGGGCGCCTGGATGGCCGCCTTCAAGCACCCGGTGTCCTTCTCCCCCGACGAGCGCTCGGTGCTCACCACGGTGGCGCGGATGCTCGCGCAGGCGCTCCAGCGCGCCGTGGTGGCCGAATCCGAGCGGGAACTCACCACGGGCCTCCAGCGGTCGATGATGCCGCAGCTGGGCCCCGAGATCCCGGGCATGACCCTCGCCGCGCGCTACGTCCCGACCGGTGGCGGCCTCCAGGTGGGCGGCGACTGGTACGACATGATCCCGCTGCCGTCGGGCCGGTTCGCCCTGGTCATCGGGGACGTCCAGGGGCACGACGTGCGCGCGGCGGGCCTGATGGGCCAGCTGCGGATCGCCGTACGGGCCTACGCGTCCGAGGGGCACCGACCGGACGCCGTGCTCTCCCGGGCCTCCCGCTTCCTCGCCGGGCTGAGTTCGTCCGACGAGCGCGCCGCCCCCCACGAGGACGGGGACGGGTACGGCGACCACCTCAGCCCGCGCTTCGCGACCTGCCTGTACGTCGAGTGCGACCCGCGGACGGGCCTGATGGAGGTGGCCCGGGCCGGCCACCCCGACCCGGCGGTCCGGATGACCGACGGCACGGTGCTGATGCGCCCGACCGCGGGCGGGCTGCCGCTCGGCATCGTCGCCGACACCGACTACCCGACGACCCGGTTCACCCTGGAACCCGGCGAGACGATGATGCTGTGCACGGACGGCCTGATCGAGACCGGCGGGCACGACCTGGACACCGGCTGGGCCCGGCTGCGCGCGATCCTGGAGTCCGAGACGCACTCCGAGACGCACGAGGGCGGGAGCCTGGAGAAGCTCGCCGACCTGCTGGTCTCCGCCGTCCACGGGCCCTCCTCGCACCACACCACCGGCCCGCTCGCCGACCGGCGCGAGGACGACATAGCCGTGGTGCTGCTGTGCCGCGAGGACCCCGGCTGCGGCTGCGGCACCCCGCTCACGCACCCGGCCCGGCCGGTCCGGCGCACGCTGCTGACCGTGGCGCAGGCCGAGCCGGAGCGCATCGCGGGCGCCCGGCAGCAGATCCGCGAGCTGTTGCACGACTGGGCGGACGAGGACCAGCGGGACTCGGCGGTCCTGATGGTCTCCGAGATGGTCACCAACGTCCTGATGCACACGGACGGCGACGCGCTGCTCACGGCCGAGGCCGTCGGCGAGCTGGGCGAGCGGCGGCTGCGGGTGGAGGTGGCCGACTCCAGCGACGAACCGCCGCACAAGCGGCACCCCGGCGAGATGGCGTCCAGCGGACGCGGCGTGCTGCTGATGGAGATGCTGGCGGACCGTTGGGGCGTGGACCCGCGGGGCGACGGCAAGTCGATCTGGTTCGAGCTGGACGAGCAGTCCAAGCCCGATCCGCTCCCGGACGAGCGGGACCCGGCCCTACGCTGAGGCCGGTGATCAGTTCCCTGCTCCCCGCGCCCGTGCGGCGCCTCGCCGCCTGGTGCGTCGTCGCCCTCCTCGTCTCCGGCGTGGTCGGCGTCTTCCTCTGGCTCTGCGACGTCTTCCAGACCGCGGTGACGCCCGTCCTGCTGGCCCTGCTGGGCACCGCCCTGCTGCGCCCGATGTACCGGCGCCTGGTGCGGATGAAGGTGAACCGGTCGCTGGCCGCCGCCCTGACCTGCCTGGCCATCATCGGGGTGGTCGGCGGGGCCTCGTACGTCGTGGTGGCCGCGATACTCGACACCGGCGACCAGATCCTCTCGGCCCTGCGCCACGCGGTCGAGCGCCTCTCCAAGCACTACGGGGGCGACGGGAAGACCGTGCCCTTCCTCGCGAAGAACGCCAAGGAGCTGCTGACGCGCTTCGGCGCCACCGCGGCCTCCGGCGTCCTCGCCGGGATCAGCGTGGTCGGCGAGGTGCTCGCCACCGCGCTCCTCGCGCTGCTGCTGGTGTTCTTCTTCCTGCGCGACTCCCACCGGGCCGCCGACGCGCTGCGCTCGGTCGTGCCGCGCTCCGCCGGCGACACGGCCGTGGCGATGGCCCGCCGCGCCTTCCAGGCGGTCGAAGGCTTCATGCGCGGGACCACCTTCATCGCCCTGATCGACGCCGTCTGCATCACCATCGGCCTGCTGATCCTGGGCGTGCCGGGGGCGGTGGGGCTGGGCTCGCTGGTCTTCGTCGGCGCGTACGTCCCCTACCTCGGCGCGTTCTTCTCCGGCGCGGTGGCGGTCCTGGTCGCCTTCGCGGACCGGGGGTGGGTCACGGGGCTGTGGACGCTGGGCGTGGTGCTCGCCGTGCAGGTGCTGGAGGGCAACGTGCTCCAGCCGATGATCCAGAGCCGTACGGTCCAGATGCACCCGGCGGTGGTGCTGCTGGCGATCACCGCCGGGGCCAGCGTGGCCGGGATCCTGGGCATGCTGCTGGCCGTGCCGCTGGCGGCGGCGGGCTTCGGGGTGCTGTCGGAGCTGCGCGCCCGGTACACCGCCGAGCAGGCGCCACCGCCCGCGCCGGAGGCCGGGGCCGCTGCCCCGGCCTGAGCGCCCTCGGTCCTCGATCCGGCCCTCGGGTCAGTCGTTCGCCGTGCCCGTGCCGCGGTGGCCCAGACCCGTCCGCGCGGTGGTGGGGATGCGCCCCAGCCGCCCGGCCTGGAAGTCGTCGAACGCCTGCTGGAGCTCGTGCTTGTTGTTCATCACGAACGGCCCGTAGTGCGCCATCGGCTCCCGGATCGGCTGCCCGCCGAGGAGTACGACCTCCAGGTCGGGGGTGTGGGAGTCCTGGGCCTCGTCCGCCCGGACCGTGAGCGAGCCGCCCTCGCCGAAGACGACGGTCTGCCCGGTGTGCACCGGGCGCCGGTCGGTGCCGACGGTGCCGCGCCCGGCCATGACGTAGGCGAGGGCGTTGAAGTCCGCGCGCCACGGGAGGGTGATCTGCGCGCCGGGGGTGATCGTCGCGTGGATCATCGTGATGGGGGTGTGGGTGATGCCCGGGCCCTGGTGGCCGTCCAGCTCACCGGCGATGACGCGCAGCAGTGCGCCGCCGTCGGGGGTGGAGAGCAGCTGGACCTGGCCGCCGCCGATGTCCTGGTAGCGCGGGGGCATCATCTTGTCGGAGGCCGGCAGGTTGACCCACAGCTGGAGGCCGTGGAAGAGCCCGCCGGACACGACGAGGGACTCCGGCGGGGCCTCGATGTGCAGCAGGCCGCTGCCGGCGGTCATCCACTGGGTGTCGCCGCCGTTGATGACTCCGCCGCCGCCGTTGCTGTCCTGGTGGACGAAGGTTCCGTCGATCAGGTAGGTGACGGTCTCGAAGCCGCGGTGGGGGTGCCAGGGGGTGCCCTTGGGCTCGCCCGGCGCGTACTCCACCTCGCCCATCTGGTCCATCATGATGAACGGGTCGAGGTGCTGGTAGTTGATCCCGGCGAACGCGCGGCGCACCGGGAATCCCTCGCCCTCGAAACCACCGGGAGCGGTCGTGACGGCCAGCACCTTGCGGGCGGTCGTCTCCTGGTCGGGCTCGGCGACGCGGGGGAGCGTCAACGGGTTCTCCACAGTCACTGCAGGCATGGTCGGGACCTCCTTCTGGCGTCGAGTTTAGTTGAAACTCGAACTTTCCGCCATGCCTGACAGAACAGAAGGGGCCCCGGGGGAATTCCCCCGGGGCCCACGGGTCCCCTGACCGGCCCTGGAGGGTTACGGCCGCTCGATCTTCAGCGAGTTGATCGGGGAGAGGTTCTCCGGCCAACCGTCGCCCGCCTTCATCTTGGGTCCGCACCCGGTGCCGATGCCGGTGCACAGGCGCACGGTCCACCCGGGGGTCTGGTTGTTGTAGACGATGTGGCGCCCCTCCTTGCCGTAGATCCGGTGGACGCCCGCGCTGTAGTACGCGTTCGTCGGGTTGGACCAGTCCCATTCGCCGGCGTAGATGCAGACGGCTCCGGACTCGCAGCCGAAGGACGAGTCCGCGGCCTTCGCCGACGCCGGCGACGCCGCCAGGACCCCCGTACCCAGCGCCATCACCGCCGTCGCCGCCAGTGCCGCGAGCTTGGTGCGGGTCGACGTACGCGTCATGCCTGCCTCCTCGGTCGTGGCGGGGGGGTCCCCCGTGGATCCCCCCGCTGCGCCGATGGTCCGCCGGGGCGGGGCCCGGTCGCGATCCTTTCGGGCAGCGCCGAAGCGTCGCTCAGCCGCCGCTGCGCAGCAGGTCCACGCCGAGGCCGGTGGCCGTGTGCAGGACCGCCTTGCCGTCGCGGCGGGTGGTGATCAGGCCCGCCGCGCGCAGGGTGCGGGTGTGCTCCGAGACGGAGGGGAGGCTGATGTGCAGGTCCCGGGCCAGCTCGCTGGTGGTCCGCTGCTGGATCAGCAGGGACAGTACGGCCGCCCGCGTGCGCCCCAGCAGGGCGTCCAGCGAGCCCTCGGCCCGCCCCGGCGGCACCAGCGGCATCGGGGTCATCGCCGGGTAGATCAGCAGGTTCGAGCCGTCGGGGTGGCCCGCGAGCAGCGGCCGACCGGTCCAGAAGGGCGAGGGCATCAGGGTGAGCCCGCGCCCCTCCAGCCGGATCTCGAAGTCGGGCGGACGGCCGACCTCGAAGACCGTCCCCGACCAGGTGGCGTCCGGGTGCGTACTGGCCAGGACGGCCTTGATCCCGTGCGTGGCCATCAGGTGGGCGCGCCAGGCGACGTCCGCCCGGAAGGACTGGCCGATCGCGGCCCAGTGCGGGGCGATCACCACCTCGTGGGCGGCCCGTAGGGCGTCCTCCAGCAGCCCCCAGGACTCCCGGTCCCGCTCCCGCAGCCCCCGCAGCCACGACCCGACGGCGGCCCCGCCGCGGCTGCGCGCGAGGATCCGGCTCAGCTCCGCGTCGTCGACGAGGGGGGCGGCCAGGCGTACGGCGTCCAGCGCCTCCTCGAAGTCCCGCACCGGGGGCTCCACGAAGGCCGGGTTGTCGCCGTCCGGGCGGAGCACCTCCAGCAGCGGCAGCGCGGCCCGCGGCAGCTCCCGGCCCAGCCGCTGGCGCCAGCGGCCGAAGACCTCGGGCGCGTCGGTGCGCTGCGCGGCCACCACGGCCAGCGCCAGCTCGACGAGCGGCAGCGGCTCGGGGGCGAACCGGACGCCCAGCAGATCCTCGGCGGTGAAGTGGACCCTGAGCACGCGCCCCCCTGAGCGTTCGCCCTATCCGTACATGCGGCGCATGGCGTAGTCGACCATCTGCTCCACGGCCTTCGCGTCGAAGACCATCCGGTGGTCGCCCTCCATGTCGAGGACGAAGCCGTAACCGGTGGGCAGCAGGTCGATCACCTCGGCGCCGGTGATGATGAAGTGCTTGGACTCCTTGCCCGCGTAGCGGCGCAGCTCCTTGAGCGTGGTGAACATCGGGATCACCGGCTGCTGCGTGTTGTGCAGCGCCAGGAACCCGGGGGTGTCCCCGCGCGGGCAGTAGACCTTCGAGGTCGCGAAGATCTGCTGGAAGTCCTCGGCGGACAGCGACCCGGTCGTGAAGGCCCGCACCGCGTCCGCGAGGGTCGGCGGCGAGGGCTCGGGGTACAGCGGCTGCTGCGGCGGCTGCGCGTACCCCTGCTGGGGCTGCCCGTACTGCTGCTGCCCCGCGCTCACGTTCTGGTCGTAGCCGTACATGGGCCGAAGCCTACCGAGGCGGCGGCCCGCCTTGACGTCGAGTTCCGGTCAGTGACCCTTGAGCCCGCGCACGAAGGGTGCCCACGCGGCGTCCGAGACCAGCAGGACGGGGCCGCCCTCGACCTTGGAATCCCGGACGGGAACGATCCCGACGACCCCGTCGGCGACCTCGACGCACAGCCCTTCGGGGGCGGTGCAGCGGCTACTCCTACGCCAGGTGATTGCGTTCAATCCGGCGTGCATGGTTGCCATTTCCGTAGTCCTCCGCTGCTGCCTCGATCATCTTTAGCGAAACCTCGGGCGGCAGTGCAGCGGCCCTGAGCCGGTTGTACGCCTGCTGGTACTGCACCACGGTGCCCGGATCATCAACGATCTGGCCGCTGTACATGCCTTCCGTATACATGACCGGTGGGGCATCGCTGAAGCTCATCAGGAAAGCGGACCCCATCATGAACGGATGAGCTCCGGCGTTACACGGAAGGATCTGTGGAATGAACCGGCGGCGCCGAGCAACAGCCGCCACGTGGGCGAGTTGCTCCGCCATGGCGTCATCGTCGACCAGCGGCTGCCTGAGGACCGACTCATGGAAGACGACCCAGGAGGCGGGGCCGTCAGCATCCTCGAAGACCCACGCTCGGTCCCTGCGCGCGGCGACCTTCCCATCGACCACTTCCTCGTCGTCCAGCGGGTTGAACGCGTGGATGATCTTCCGGATGTACGGCTCCAGTTGCAAGGGACCGGGGATGAGCATGGGGCACCACTCCTCGATGTC
This sequence comes from Streptomyces sp. NPDC059917, assembly GCF_042730635.1. Classification (NCBI taxonomy): domain Bacteria; kingdom Bacillati; phylum Actinomycetota; class Actinomycetes; order Kitasatosporales; family Streptomycetaceae; genus Streptomyces; species Streptomyces sp. NPDC059917. Next base: position 44,280 of record NZ_JBHWLC010000060.1, on the reverse strand, counting down.
CCGAGCGCGGGTCTCCATATCCACGGCATCCGCGAAGTAGGGCGCGTGGAATGCCTTCTTGGCCTTGCGTACGTCCTCGCAACGCCGTTCGAAGAAGCCGTCCGTCCGCAGGACCCGGTCCACGTGCCGAGCCAAATCCACCGGCATGCGCCGCTGGGCACGCTCGATCTCGCTCAGGTAACTGACCCCGTAGAAGCTGCCGTCCACGGTTTGCTGGAGCGTGAGGCCCACCGCCTCCCGCTTCCACCGCAACTCCTTGCCGTAAAAGGCCGGCACGCTCGCCGAGCCGTCGAGGTCCTTGCGTGCGGCCATGAACGCCCGCCCTTTCCACACTTCGCGCCGTGGAGCCCAAACGCTTCCCACGCTACGCGGCCCCGCTCCACGCTGTAGGGGATTCGTCACACTCCGCACCCACCACCAGGAGGTCCCCATGAGCGACCACGACTGCGACGACACGGCCCGCGCCAGCATGATCCGGCTGCGGGAGGCGCTCACCGCGCACGGGATCACGTTGCCCTCCCTCGGGCTGGACCTGCCGACCTTCGCCAGCGCCTACCTGATCCCACCCCTGATCAGCCTCGGCAACTGCAACGTCACCACCGCGGACCGGCTGGCCGACGTACTGCGCACGGCGTCGATGAGGCGGTAGCAGTACTGGAACGAAAGGCCCTGGGGCCCCGGCGGTGGCGCGTACTAGCCTGGCCGGGATCGATCCGATGACGTCACGTTCTACGGGGGAATCCGATGTCGTTCGACCAGGAATGGGCGCAAGTGCGCGCCTCGGTAGCCGACAAGCAGACGGGGATGCGCCTCAACCACGTGCCCGCCGAGGACGGGGGCGGGCCCGCGCCGCAAGGGGATCTCGTCGTCACCCAGCAGGACCTCGCGGCCGTCGGCGACGCGGCCTTCAAGCTGCACCAGCGGCTGGACACCGACGGGGACCACGCCAAGGCCAGTACCTACGAGGCGGCCGGGGCCATGAAGAAGGACTTCGCGCTCGGCGGCGCCCTGTCCACCGTGGCCGATGCCTGGAACACGCAGGTCAACAGCCTGATGGAGGCGTGCGCGCACATCTCCAACCACCTCGACTACACGCAGAACGCGCACGCCGAGGGCGAGCACTGGATCGCCACCCAGCTCAAGTACGAGCAGTTGGACAAGGGCTTCGAGGAAAGGGCGCACCACTGATGGACCTCGACGCACTCCGCCACGCGGACTTCGGCAAGCTCGCCACCGCCGTGGGCGACTGGTCCGCGATGGTCACCAAGCTCCAGCAGCTGTCCGAGGACGCGCGCACCGACATGGGCGGGAAGGCGGCCAAGGCGAACTGGAAGGGCGTCAACGCCACCGTGACGCGGGAGTTCATCGGCAAGACCGCCAAGGAGTTCTCGGACGCCGCGACCGAGGCGGACAGCATCCGCAACATACTCAGCGACACGCACGGCGAACTGGTCGGCTACAAGACCGAGTTGAACACCACCATCGAGCAGGCCCTCGCCCGGAACCTCACCGTGGTCGGCACCGGCAACGGCGGTTTCACGGTCACCATGAACATCCACCCGGACCGCGCCGCCAAGGGCCACCCCGTGCCCGAGCACACCGAGGCCGACGCCATCGCACTGCGCGACACCGTCCAGGGCATCCTCCAGCGCGCCACCGAGAGCGACACCACGGCGGCCCAGGCCCTGTCGATGCTGGTGAGCCAGAACCCGTACGGCTTCTCCGACGCCAGCTACTACAACCGGGACGTGGCCGCGGCGGCCATCAAGGACGCGGAGCGGATCGCGAACCTCCTCAAGACGAAGGGCGACGACCTGACGCCCGAGGAGTTCGACCAGCTGAACAGGGACCTGGCCGCCCACAAGGACGACCGCCTCTTCCAGGAGGAGTTCGCCAAGACCCTCGGCCCGCGCGGCCTGCTGGACTTCTGGGCGGACCTCTCGGACCCCTCCGACGGCGGCACCCTCCAGCGCGCCCGGCTCGACCAGCTCGGCGACTTCCAGAAGAACCTCAGCTTCACGCTGGCCGGGGCCACCCAGTCCGACAGCCCGGCCATGCGCGCCTGGGAGGACGAGATGGTCCGGCAGGGCGACCAGATGGTCCAGACGCGCGGCACCCGGGTCTACGGCTTCCAGCTGATGAGCAACCTGATGCGCAACGGCGACTGGGACAACCGCTTCCTCAACGACTACGGGAACGCGCTCGTGGCCACCGAGAAGAAGATGAAGATGCCGGACCACTACTGGAACGGCGGCGTCCCGCCGATGCCGAAGATGAACTTCATCGGCGAGGACTTCGGCCGCGACCCGATGACCGGCTTCATGACGGGCCTCGCCAACAGCCCGAACGCGGCGACCGAGTTCTTCAACACGACGCAGCCCACGGACAACGCGCAGTACGTCCTCAAGGACCGGCCCGTCTTCGACGACACCCCGCTCAACAGCCACGACGGCAACTCCTCCCGCGAGGCGACCGGCAACGCCCTGGTCGCGGCGGCGACCGGGCAGAACCCGCTCGATCCGAACGCCCAGCAGGTCGACCTGGGACCCGAGCACCGCAAGGTGCTGGACCGCTCGCTGACGTACCTCTCGCAGGCGGGGAACGACTTCCCGCCCGAGATGCGCGACGACATGGCCAAGGTGCTGTCCCGGCACAGCGACGTGGTCAACCACACCGCCAGCACGCTCGCCGACGACGCGGGCGACCCCCGCCTCCTGGACCGCAAGGAGCTGCTGGAGGTCAGCAAGCAGGTCTCCCGCGACCAGAACGCCTACGGCATGCTCAACGAGGCGATGAACCGCGAGATGGTCAACGACATCCACACGGGCGTCCCCACGGACCAGAAGGAGACCCTGCTGCGCGCCGGGGCCACCGTCGGCTTCCTGGAGGAGGCCCGGTACCAGGCGATCCAGACGGACAAGGACGACCCCAGCTGGGACGCGAAGTGGATCTACCACGGCTTCGGCTCGGCGGTGAACTTCATCCCGGTCGTCGGCGACGTCGCGCAGCGCGGCGTCGACGCGCTCGCCTACCAGTGGCAGCTCGACGAGCAGGCCCGGATCAACGCCGAGATCTCGCGGCAGAACGGCGAGACCTTCACGGTCCGCGAGCGCCAGCTCCAGGCGCTGGCCGACGAGTGGGCCGCGAGCAACCCGCACCCGGGCCAGAACCGCTACACCCTGACGCACGAGATCAACGGCGCCGCCTTCGACGGCAACCAGCGGGCCTCGGGCCTGGCGGGCAACGGATGAGCCGCCGGGGCCTGACGACGCTGGCCGCGGTCGGCCTGCTGCTCGCCCTGGCGGGCTGCGGCCAGGGCCGCGAGTACGCCGTCCCGGCGGACGCCTGCGGCGTACCGGTCGGCGCGGCGGCCCTGGACCCCCTGCTGCCACCCGGGGACGCCCTGCGGGCCGAGCCGGTCGACCTCGGGCAGGGCAGCGCCCGCTGCACGCTCTCCGTGGACGGCGAAGCGGCGCTCTCGCTCAAGACGGACGTGAGCACCGAGGTGGCGGAGCTGCCGAAGGTCGTCCAGGAGAAGCTCGCCCGCTCCGGGCACCCCGAGCAGGCCGCCGTCCCGGGCGGCGCCGAGGGCTGGGTGGCGGACTCGCTGGCCCTGGCGACCGTGAGGTGCACCTACCGGGGCGCCCCGCACGTCTTCATCGCCGAGGCGTCCGTCCCCGGCGATGGCGGGGCCTCCGAGGTCGCGCGGCGGCGCACGGCGCTCGCCGCGCTGATCACGGCGTACCTCCCGGCGGCACAGAAGGCGGCGGGCTGCGCGTGAGGCGCCCGTGCGCTGCTCGGGCGGGCCCTCTTGAGCTGCTCTCGAGCGTTTCTGGCTTGATGCTGGTCACAGTCGTCGAGCAAGGGTTGTTCTTATTACCCACGGGTAGCATCATGACATTACCGATTGGTAAGTACGAGGAACCTTCTCTCCCCGATCCTTAAAACGGAGCCGTAGCCATGGGGCACTACAAGTCGAATCTGCGCGACATCGAGTTCAACCTGTTCGAGGTGCTCGGCCGCGACAAGCTGTACGGCACCGGCCCGTTCGGGGAGATGGACACCGAGACCGCCAAGAGCGTCCTGTCCGAGCTGGCCCGCCTCGCCGAGAACGAGCTGGCCGAGTCCTTCACGGACGCCGACCGCAACCCGCCGGTCTTCGACCCGGCCACCAACACCGCGCCCGTCCCGGCGTCCTTCAAGAAGAGCTACGAAGCCTTCATGGACTCCGAGTACTGGCGCCTGGGCCTGCCCGAGGAGATCGGCGGCACCACCTCGCCCCGCTCCCTGATCTGGGGCTACGCGGAGCTGCTGCTCGGCTCGAACCCGGCCATCTGGATGTACTCCTCCGGCCCGGCGTTCGCCGGCATCCTCTTCGAAGAGGGCAACGAGGCGCAGAAGAAGGTCGCCCAGATCGCGGTCGACAAGCGCTGGGGCTCCACCATGGTCCTCACCGAGCCCGACGCGGGTTCGGACGTCGGCGCGGGCCGCACCAAGGCGATCGAGCAGGCGGACGGCTCCTGGCACATCGAGGGCGTCAAGCGCTTCATCACCTCGGGCGAGCACGACATGGAGGAGAACATCCTCCACTACGTCCTCGCGCGCCCCGAGGGCCACGGCCCGGGCACCAAGGGCCTGTCGCTCTTCCTGGTCCCGAAGTTCCACTTCGACTGGGAGACCGGCGAGCTGGGCGAGCGCAACGGCGTCTACGCCACGAACGTCGAGCACAAGATGGGCCTCAAGGCCTCGAACACCTGCGAGATGACCTTCGGCGACCAGCACCCCGCCAAGGGCTGGCTGATCGGCGACAAGCACGACGGCATCCGCCAGATGTTCATGATCATCGAGTTCGCGCGGATGATGGTCGGCACGAAGGCCATCGCCACCCTCTCCACCGGCTACCTGAACGCCCTGGAGTACGCCAAGGAGCGCGTGCAGGGTCCGGACCTGGCGAACTTCATGGACAAGACCGCGCCCAAGGTCACCATCACGCACCACCCCGACGTGCGCCGCTCGCTCATGACGCAGAAGGCGTACGCCGAGGGCATGCGCGCCCTGGTGCTCTACACCGCCTCCGTCCAGGACGAGATCCAGGTCAAGCAGGCCGCGGGCGAGGACGCCTCCTCCCTCATCGGCCTGAACGACCTGCTCCTGCCGGTCGTGAAGGGCTACGGCTCGGAGAAGTCCTACGAGCAGCTCGCCCAGTCCCTGCAGACCTTCGGCGGCTCCGGCTACCTGCAGGAATACCCGATCGAGCAGTACATCCGCGACGCCAAGATCGACACCCTCTACGAGGGCACCACGGCGATCCAGGGCCAGGACTTCTTCTTCCGCAAGATCGTCCGCGACCAGGGCGCCTCGCTGAACGTCCTCACCGAGACGATCAAGAAGTTCCTCGCCGAGGCCGTCGGCGGCGAAGAGCTCTCCGGCGCCCGCGACGCGCTGGCGAAGGCCGCCGTGGACCTGGAGGCCATCGTCGGCCAGATGGTCACCGACCTCACCGCCACCGGCGAGGACGTCAAGAACATCTACAAGGTCGGCCAGAACACCACCCGCCTGCTGATGGCCTCGGGCGACGTGATCGTCGGCTACCTGCTGCTCAAGGGCGCGGCCGTGGCCGCCGAGAAGCTCCCGACGGCCGCCGCCAAGGACGTCGCCTTCTACACGGGCAAGATCGCCGCGGCGAAGTTCTTCGCCGGTCAGGTCCTGCCGGGCGTCGCGGTCCAGCGCCAGCTGGCCGAGGCCGTCGACAACACCCTGATGGACCTCGACGAGGCCGCCTTCTAGACCCTCCCGGACACCGCCCCGCAGGAACCCAACGACGTACGCGGTGTACGCGCGCCGGCCGGACTCCCAGCTCAGCTGGGGTCCGGCCGACCGCGTGCACGGGTTGTCGGCGGTTCGTGGGACGCTCGTAGGTATGAGCGCACAGGAGCAGCACAGCAGGGGGTACTCCGTCCCGACCGGGCGGCCGTACGCCCTCAAGGAGCTGCACGCGAAGCTGGGCGCGCTCGGCGACGGCGTCCAGGACCTCTACGAGGGCGCGCACCCCGCCGAGTACGACGGCATCGCGGACGCGCTCTACACCGCCTTCCAGACGGCCTCGGCCCTGGCTCCCTCCAAGAGCTACACCGGCTGCCCGCAGCACCCCAACGGCGCCCTGGACCCGGAGGCGCCCGACGGCTGGGGCCGCTGCCTGCTCTGCAACGACCGGCGCCGGATGGGCCTGCGCGGCCGCGGCGGGGCCCCCGCCCCGGCTCCGGCGGGAGAACAGCGCCGCCTCGGCTACCCCGTGCCCGAGGGCCCGTACACGCTGGAGAAGCTCCGGCTGTACCTCCGTACGCTCGACGAATGCCGCTTCCACCTGACGATCGGCTCACCGGACGACGAGTTCGTCCGGGTCGCCGACAACCTGCACCGGGCCTTCATCGTGGCCCGCGAGCTGTCCCGCCCGCGCAACGCGTCGGGATGTGCCGAACATCCCGGCGCGCCGATGGATCCCGACGCTCCGCCCGGCGAGGCATGTATCTTCTGCGCCGGACGCAAGAGGCGCGCACAGCGCTCCGCGCAGACCCCCGAGATGCTCCCGCGCATCCGCCGGGGCGAGCGCAGGCAGCTGCAGCGCCGCTTCGAGCGTCCGCCGGGCTGAGCCGACCGGGATCGCAGTTCACACCACCACCGCGCCCTCGTCCTCCGGCTGTCCGTCGGCTATCCGCCACAGCCCGGCCATGACGAACACGACCGTCGTTAAGGTGAACCACATGAGCTCTCCCGCCCGCTTCGACCGCGGCCACACCGACGATCTGATGACCTACCTGGCGGCGAGTCCCTCGCCGTACCACGCCGTCGCCAACGCGGGCGAGCGGCTGGAAAAGGCCGGCTTCAGGCAGCTGTCGGAAACGGACGCCTGGGATTCGAGCGCAGGAGGCAAGTTCGTACTGCGCGGCGGCGCGCTCATCGCCTGGTACGTCCCCGAGAGCGCGACCCCGCACACCCCTTACCGGATCATCGGCGCGCACACCGATTCCCCCAACCTCCGCGTCAAGCCGCTTCCTGACACCGGGTCACAGGGCTGGCGGCAGATCGCCGTCGAGGTCTACGGCGGCACCCTGCTCAACACCTGGCTCGACCGCGACCTGGGCCTCGCGGGTCGGCTGACCCTGCGCGACGGCACCGAGCGGCTGGTCAACATCGACCGCGCGCTGCTGCGCGTACCGCAGTTGGCCGTGCACCTGGACCGGTCCGTCAACTCCGACGGCCTCAAGCTGGACAAGCAGCGGCACATGCAGCCGATCTGGGGTCTGGGCGAGGCGCACGAGGGCGATCTGATCGCCTTCCTGGAGGAGGAAGAGGGCCTGCCCCAGGGCGCGGTGGCGGGTTGGGACCTGATGGTCCACTCGATCGAGCCGCCGGCCTACCTGGGCCGTGACCGAGAACTGCTCGCCGGGCCGCGGATGGACAACCTGCTGTCGGTGCACGCGGGCGTCGCGGCGCTGGCCGCCGTGTCCACCGCCGAACACCTGGACCACATCCCGGTGCTGGCCGCCTTCGACCACGAGGAGAACGGCTCGCAGTCGGACACGGGCGCGGACGGACCCCTCCTGGGCAACGTGCTGGAACGTTCAGTCTTCGCGCGCGGCGGGAGCTACGAGGACCGTGCGCGCTCCTTCGCGGGCACCATCTGCCTCTCCTCCGACACCGGTCACGCGGTGCACCCCAACTACGGCGAGCGGCACGACCCGACGCACCACCCGCGCGCCAACGGCGGCCCGATCCTCAAGGTGAACGTCAACCAGCGGTACGCGACGGACGGCAGCGGGCGTGCGGTGTTCGCGGCGGCGTGCGAGCGGGCGGGCGTGCCGTGGCAGAGCTTCGTCTCCAACAACTCGATGCCCTGCGGCACCACGATCGGCCCGATCACGGCCGCGCGGCACGGCATCCAGACCGTCGACATCGGCGTCGCGATCCTCTCCATGCACAGTGCCCGCGAACTGTGCGGCGCGGATGACCCGTACCTCCTGGCGAACGCCCTGGTCTCCTTCCTGGAAGGCTGACCCACCCCCGGCGGGCGGAGCCGGGCCCAATCCAGCCTCGCCGGGGGGGGGGGGGGGGCCCCCGGCGGCGGCGGGCGGGGCCCCGCCCGGGGGGCCGGACACCACCCCCTCGCCCCGGCTTTTGGCCCCTGCGGGCCCCCCCCCCCGCCCGGGGGGGGGCGCCGCCCCCCCCCCCCCCCCCCCCCGGGCCCCCCCCCCCCCCCCGGAGGGCAGAGCCGCCGCAGGCGCCCTGTCGACGGGAACCACCCCCCGGAGGTGGCGCGGCCCGGTGGGCGCCCCCGGCCGGGTTGGCCCTCCGGGGGCGCCTCAAACGCCGGCGGGGCTGACTTGTCAGTCGTCCAGGCCCGCCAGGACCAGGGGGAGCCGGACCGCGCCGCCGTCGGCGACGCGGATCGGAACGCCCCAGTCCTGCTGGTGCATGTGGCAGGCGGGGTACTCGTTCTCCGGGTCGTCGTCACAGGAGGCCGCCATCGCGGAGACGTGCAGCACCCCCTCGCCGACCCCCTCCGCGAGCACCAGGTCCCGGAAGAGGTCCGTCCCCTGCCCCGCGCCCTCGGCCAGCAGCTCCGGCGGGGTCGAGGAGACCTGGAGCCGGGTGGAGGGCCCGTACCGGTCGTCCAGCTTCTGCCCGGTCGGGGCACGGAAGACCACGTCCAGCCGCAGCGTGCCCGGCGCGACCTCGGTGGCCGCGCGCTGCGTGCGGTGGGCCACCGACTCCACGCGCACGGCCTCCTCCGGCAGCCGCAGCCGGGTCAGCCGGTGCCGCGCGGACTCCACGACCAGGATGTCCTCGCCGACCAACACCGCGTCACTGGGCTCGCGCAGGTCGGTCGCCAGCGTGCTGACCTCGCCCGTGGCGGGGTCGTAGCGGCGCAGGGCGTGGTTGTAGGTGTCGCAGACCGCGACCGAACCGTCCGGCAGGACGGTGACCCCGAGCGGGTGCTGGAGCAGCGCCTGGTCCGCCGCGCCGTCCCGGTGCCCGAAGTCGAAGAGGCCGCTGCCGACGGCGGTCCGGATCGCGTAGCCGTCCGGCTCGCCCGCCACCGGCTCCACCCAGCGCAGCGCACTGGTCTCGGAGTCGGCGATCCACAGCCGGTCCCCGGCCGCCGCGAGCCCGGAGGGCTGCGCGAACCACGCCTCGGCGGCGGGTCCGTCGACCAGCCCCTCGTTGGTGGTACCGGCCGCCACCGCGACGGTGTCGGTCTCCGGGTCCCAGGTCCACAGCTGGTGCACACCGGCCATGGCGATCCACACCCGGCCCCGCCACCAGGCCACGTCCCACGGCGAGGACAGGTCCACCTCGCGCGCGGGCCCGGCCGTCGGCGAGCCCTGCCACCACTGGCGGCCCGTGCCCGCGACGGTCTCCACGGCTCCGGTGGCCGGGTCGAAGACGCGCAGGGCGTGGTTGACGGTGTCCGCGACCACGACCCGGCCGTCGGGCAGCAGCGCCAGGCCCTGCGGCTCGCTGAAGGCGTCGGGCCCGAAACCGCGCTCCCCGTTGCCGATCCGCCGCACCACGGACTCGCCGTCGGCGGCCAGCTCCACGAGCTGGTGCCGGGTCGAGTCGGACACCAGGACGTTCCCGGAGGGCAGCACGAGCGCCTTGCCGGGGAAGCGCAGGTCGGTCGCGACCGGCGCCGGGGCCACGTACGGCCCGTCCCCGCGCCGCAGGGTGCCCTTCGCCGCGTGTTCCGCCTCCAGCTCCTCGACGAGCCGCGCGATGGCGTGCGCGTGCCCCTCACCGGCGTGCTGCGCGACGATGTACCCCTCCGGGTCGATCACCACGAGCGTGGGCCAGGCGCGGACGGCGTACTGCTTCCAGGTGGCCAGCTCGGGGTCGTCGAGGACCGGGTGGTGGACCTCGTAGCGCTCGACGGCGTCGACGACGGCCTGGTGCTCGGCCTCGTGCACGAACTTCGGCGAGTGCACGCCGATGATCACGACGGTGTCCCGGTGCTTCTCCTCCAGCTCCCGCAGCTCGTCGAGGACGTGCAGGCAGTTGATGCAGCAGAAGGTCCAGAAGTCGAGGATGACGATCCGTCCTCGCAGGTCGGCGAGGGTGTAGGAGGTGTCACCGGTGTTGAGCCAGCCGCCCTTGCCGATCAGCTCGGGGGCACGGACTCGGGCGCGACGGGGTGCGGACGCGGCAGGATTCATGCGTCAAGGGTGCCATCAGCCCAGGAAGGACCGCAGCGAGGCCACCAGGGCGTTCACGAAGGCGTCACGGACGGGCTCCGGGAGCAGCTCCAGGGACAGGTAGGGGTTCAGGTCCTCCAGCTCGACCAGCAGGAGTTCGCCCGACGGGGCGCGGCAGGCGTCGACCCGCTGGATCCCGTGGGTCAGGGTGTTCCAGCCGATGAAGGTGCGGGCGAAGTCGAGGTCCGCGGGGCTCGGCTCGTAGGGCTCCAGGTCCCAGCGGCGGTCCGGGTCGGGCGCGTACAGGGCGTACTGGAAGGCGTCGTCGACGAAGTAGAAGGACACCTCGTGGACGAAGTCGATCCGGGGCTGGACCAGGAGCGAGCCGGGGGCGGCCCCCTGCTGCGCGAGGTGCGCGGCCGGGTCGGCGGTGAAGGCCAGGCCGATCGAGTCGGCGCCCTGGCGGGGCTTGACGGCGTACTCGGCCACCTGCGGCAGCAGGTGCAGGTCGGCGGGGTCGTCGACGGTGGGTATCACCGGATGGCCCGACCGGGTGAGGTCCAGCAGGTACTGCTTGCCGGCCATGTCGGCGCGGCCGGTGAGCGGGTTGTAGACCCGGGCCCCGGTGGCCAGGGCGTGGGCGCGGAAGGCGTCGTAGGCCTCCTGGTGGTGCAGGACGGGCCCGCTGTTGCGGACGATCACCGCGTCGAAGCCGGGCATCAGGGCCCGCGCGTCGAGCGGGTGGCACAGGGCGAGGGGGAACTCCTCGCGCAGTCGCGAGGTGAGGAACACGTCCTCGTCGCCGTAGCGGCGGCCGCGCGCCGGGTAGGCCAGGTCGGTCACGTAGAGGAGAGGCATGGCGGCAACCTATCGCGGGCAGCGATGACGGCATGAAATACCTGGTTCGGGACAAAGTGCTGGCCATCGGCGACGACTACTGGGTCGAGGACGAGGCGGGCCGCCACGCCTACCTGGTCGACGGGAAGGCGCTGCGCGTCCGCGACACCCTGGAGCTGAAGGACCCGGACGGCCGGATCCTGATCACGCTGCGCGAGAAGATGTTCAGCTTCCGCGACGCGATGACCCTGGAGCGGGACGGGGAGCAGCTCGCCGTCATCCGCAAGAAGCGGCTCTCGCTGCTGCGCAACCACTACCGCGTGACCCTGTCCGAGGGGACCGTCCTCGACGTCAGCGGGCGGATCCTGGACCGCGAGTTCAAGGTCGAGTACGAGGGCGAGCTGCTGTCGCTGATCTCCCGCCAGTGGTACCGGGTCCGCGAGACGTACGCCGTGGACGTGATCCGGGAGGAGGCGGACGCGGCGCTGCTGCTCGCGGTGGCCGTGTGCGTGATCAGGATGGCCGAGAAGGAGCGCGAGGAGCGGGACGAGGACCGGGCGGACGAACGGGAGGCGGCCCGGGACGGCGAACGCCGCCGGGGCGGGGGCTGAGCACCGGCCGCGGGCCCCGTGGGGGCGCGGCGGCCGGTGCGGGCGGGCGCTAGGTCGTCTCTTTCGGATCTTGCCGGTCAGGCCCGCGTCGTCCGGTGCCGTGCCTCGGCGTGCTGCCGGGGCTGCCGTGTACTGGAGGTACTCGGTTGCCCCGGCAGTGCGGCGAGGTGCGGTGCCGGGCGGCGCGGGCCAGGCAAGATCCGAAAGAGACGGCCTAGGAGGTGGCCCAGGTGCCGCGGGCCGGGGGGCGGATGCCGAGCATCCGGTCCTTCAGCGCCGGGAACTGCTCCCGGGTCTCCGCCACCTTGGCCGGGTCCAGATCCACGGTCAGCACCTCCTCGCCCGGACCCGCCTCGGCGATCACCTCGCCCCACGGGTCCACCACCAGGCTGTGTCCCGCCTGCTCGACCCCGGCGTGCGTCCCGGCGGTGCAGCAGGCGAGGACGTACGCCTGGTCCTCGACGGCGCGCGCCCGGTTCAGCAGGGTCCAGTGCGCGCGGCGGCGGGCGGGCCAGCCCGCGGCCACCACCAGGGTCTGCGCGCCCGCGTCGACCAGCCCGCGGAAGAGCTCCGGGAAGCGCAGGTCGTAGCACGTGGCGATGCCGAGCACGGTCTGCGGCAGGGTGACCGTCGTCAGCGAGCCGCCCGCCGCCATCAGCACGGCCTCGCCCTGGTCGAAGCCGAAGCGGTGGATCTTGCGGTACGTGGCCGCCAGCTCGCCCTCGGGGGACAGCACGAGGGTGGTGTTGTAGAGGGAGCCGTCACCGGAGCGTTCCACGACCGAACCGGCGTGCAGCCAGACCCCGGCGTCGCGCGCCGCCTTCGACATCACCTCGAAGGTGGGGCCGTCCAGCGGCTCCGCCTCCGTCTCGAACTGCTCGTAGGAGAAGGCGCCCACGCCCCACAGTTCCGGCAGCACCACCAGGTCGGAGCCGCTCTGTTCGCGGACGAGGTCCGCCACCCGGGCACGTCGGGAAACCACCGACTCGCCCTCGTTCACCGCGATTTGGATCAGGGAGGCGCGCACACTACCACCGTTCTGGCATGGAAGCCGTCAACTCGGGGCCTACGATCGTCACACGAAAGCACTGCCGGGGTGCTCAACGGCAGCGTAACTTTGACAAGGCCGCCGCCCGCCAGTCCGACCGTCCACAACGCGCCACTGAACAGCACGCGAGGGGTCCCGTTGACCGTCCATCCCAGCCTTCAGCCCTATGTCGATGCGTGGACCCACTCCATCGAGGCGATATCCGAACTGGTCCTCCCCTTGGCGGAGGCCGAATGGAACCGGGCGACCCCGTGCCCCAACTGGTCGGTCCGTGACGTCGTGTCACACATCATCGGCATCGAGTGCGAGCAGCTCGGCGACCCCCGCCCGATCCACACCCTCCCCCGGGACCTGCGCCACGTGGTGGACGAGTTCACCCGGTACATGGAGGTCCAGGTGGACGTCCGGCGCCACCACACCGCCCCCGAGATGACGTCGGAGCTGGAGTACACCGTCATCCGGCGGATGCGGCAGCTGCGCAACGAGAAGCGGGACCCGGCCACCACGATGGTGCGCGGACCGCTGGGCGATCAGGTGACCCTGGAGCTGGCGCTGCGGCTGCGGGCCTTCGACGTGTGGATCCACGAGCAGGACCTGCGGGCCGCGCTGGGCGTCCCGGGGAACTGGGACTCCCCCGGCGCGCTGGTGGCCCGGGACATGCTGCTGGCGGGGCTCCCGAAGGTCGTCGCGAAGCACGCGGGCGCCCCGGCGGGCTCGGCGGTGGTGCTGGACGTGCACGGGACCCTGGAGTTCATGCGGACGGTCCGGATCGACGCCGAGGGCCGCGGCACGATGGACAACTCGCCCTCGCTGGGCCCCGCGGTGACGCTGGTGATGGACTGGGAGACCTACGTCCGCCTCGCCGCGGGCCGCGGCCGCTGGCACACCCACGCGGACCGCGTGAAGATCGAGGGCGACCCGGAACTGGCCGAAGCGATCCTCTCCCACTTCGCGGTCACCCCGTAGCCCACCCCAGCCGGGGGCCCGGCCGAAACCAGTCCCGCTACAGACGGGCCCGGCCAAATCCAGCCCCGCCGGCGTTTGAGGCGCCGCCGGAGGCACCTCGAGCCGACCGGCACTCGAGGGCGCCCACGGACCAGCCCGACCACGCACGGCGGCGGCGGGGACGCCCCCGCGTCAGACCTCGACCACGGCGGCTCCGGCCACCGGAACCCCCGACCCCCCGACGGAGCCACCCCGCTCCCCCTCCCGACGCAACGCCCGCCCCCGCAACCGCAGGATCTGCGACACCCCCAGCACCTCCAGCACGAAGACCGAGGAGAACGCGACCCGATAGTCGTCCCCGGTCGCGTCCAACAGCACCCCCACCGCCAGCAGCGTCGTCATCGAAGCGATGAACCCGCCCATGTTGGTGATCCCGGAGGCCGTCCCCTGCCGCGCCGGCGGATTCGCCGGACGCGCGAAGTCGAAGCCGATCATCGACGCCGGCCCGCACGTCCCCAGCACCACGCACAGCGCGACCAGCAGCCACATCGGCGCCCGCTCCCCCGGATACACCAGCACCGCGCCCCACATCAGCGCCGTCACCCCCACCGTGCCGAGCGCCAGCGGGATCCGCGCGGCCTGCCGACGCCCCACCAACTGCCCGTAGACCAGGCCGAAGCCCATGTTCGCGACGACGATCAGCGTCAGCAGCCCGCCCGCCCCGCCGCGCGACAGCCCCTGCGCCTCGACCAGGAACGGCATCCCCCACAGCAGCAGGAACACCATCGCCGGGAACTGCGTCGTGAAGTGCACCCACAGCCCGAGCCGGGTCCCGGGCTCGCGCCAGGATTCGGCGATCTGACGGCGTACGTAGCCCCCTTCGCCCCGCGCCACCGGCGCCGGCGCGTGCCCCTCGGGGTGGTCGCGCAGGAACAGCAGCAGCGGCACCAGCACCACGAGCCCCGCCACCGCGCTGCCCGCGAAGGCCGGCACCCAGCCCACCCCGTGCAGTACGGGCGCCAGCACCAGCGTGGAGACGAGGTTGCCCGCCATCCCCACCAGCCCGGCGAGCTGCGCCATCAGCGGCCCCTGCCGGGCGGGGAACCAGCGGGTGCCCAGCCGCAGCACCGAGATGAAGGTCATGGCGTCGCCGCAGCCCAGCAGGGCACGCGCGGCCAGCGCCGTCCCGTAGGACGGGGAGAGCGCGAAGCCGATCTGGCCGGCCGTGAAGAGCACCGCGCCGAGCGTGAGCACCTTCTTCGTGCCGAGCCGGTCCACCATCAGGCCGACGGGTATCTGCATGCCCGCGTACACGAGCAGTTGGAGCAGCGAGAAGGTGGACAGGGCCGAGGCGCTCACGTGGAAGCGGTCGGCCGCGTCCAGGCCCGCGACGCCCAGGCTGGTGCGGAAGATGACGGCGACGAAGTAGACGGCGACGCCGATGGACCAGACGAAGACGGCCCGCCGCCCGCCCGGCGGGTCCTTCGGCAGGTGGGGCGCGGGCGGCAGGACGGCGGGGGCCGCCGGAACGGGCACGGAGGCGCTCATCGCGCGTCACCCCGGACCAGGGCCGCGACCCGTCCGACGTGCCCGCGCACCGCCGCGGCCGCGCCCTCGCCGTCCCCGGCGCGCAGCGCGTCCAGGATCTCGGCGTGTTCGGCGAGGGTCTTCGCGATCCGCTCGGGGTGCGCGTGCAGCAGCCGGGCGCCCATCCGCAGCTGCCGGTCGCGCAGCTGGTCGTAGAGCCGGGACAGGATCTGGTTGCCGGCGCTGCGGACGATCTCGGCGTGGAAGCAGCGGTCGGCGACGATCAGCGCGCTCAGGTCGCCGCTCGCGGCGTGCCCGCGCTGCTCCTCGATCAGCTGCGCGAGCCGCTCCAGCAGGGCGGGCGCGGCCGGTACGGCCCGCCGGACCGTGAACTCCTCGACGAGCAGCCGGGTCTCGACGACGTCGGCGATCTCCTGCGCGGAGACGGCCAGGACCAGCGCGCCCTTCTTCGGGTAGAGCTTGATCAGCCCTTCCGTCTCCAGACGCAGCAGCGCCTCGCGCACGGGCGTGCGCGAGACGCCCACCGCGTCGGCGAGTTCGCCCTCGGTGAGCAGGGTCCCGCCTTCGTAGCGGCGTTCGAGCACGCCGTTCTTGACGTGCTGGTAGACGCGTTCGGCGGCCGTGGGCGCGAGGGTGGCGGATGGCATGCGCACAGCATAGATACAACAGAGGTGCAACCGGCCGCCCGTCCGGGATGTGGACACCCCGGGCCTAGTCCGCCGCCTCGACCTCGACCTCCAGCACGAACTCGTCGTACGGCGCCTCGTCGGGGTAGGGCGGCCGGACCTGGGCGAAGCGGATCCGCGCCCGCCCGCCGGGGCACCGGCCGCGCACGACGTACGTCCGCTCCACCGGCGCGCCGGGCAGCACGGGCGCCGCCTCCGCGCCGCCGGAGGGTCCCTCGGCCACCTCCACCGCGTCCGCGTCGCCCATCACCTGCCAGGTCCACACGTACCCGCGCGCCCCGCGCCCGGTGAGGCGCAGGACGTACGCCTCACCGACGCGGAGCGCCACCGTCCGTACCTCCACCGGGGCCCCTTCGCTCACTCGCCGCACCTCAGGCGGGACCGATCACCGGCCCCTCGTGCCATCCCGCGCCGTCGCGCCAGTAGTGCTGGAGCCGGCGGTCGGTGCGCAGGACGATGACCTCCAGATTGAACCCGAAGCTGCCCTGCAGCATCCCGGTGACCGCGAGCGCGTCGTGCCCGAAGACCGCGCTGCGGTTCCAGGCCGCGCCCGCCGTGTTCCCCCGCCACCAGTGCTCGATCCGGCCGCCGGCCGCCACGCACAGCTCGTAGTTGCCGGCCGTGTCCTCGTCGACGGCTCCGTACTGGCCCTCGATCAGGCAGGGCGCGGAGGTGATCCCGGTGCCGAAGAGCTCTCCCGCGCGCCAGGCGAAGCCGTTCGGGTCGTCGCGCCACCACAGCTGCATGCGCCCGTCGGTACGGGTGGCCACCAGGTCCAGGTGTCGGCCGCGGGTCTGGACCAGGGCGGGCCCGTAGTGGGCGATGCCCGAGGCGAAGCGGCCGCCGTCGTTCCAGGTCCAGGGCGAGCCGTTGATCCGCCACCAGTGGTTGAGGCGACCGTCGGCGGTCCGCAGGACCACCTCGAAGTTGCCCGGCTTGCCGTAGTCGCTCTGGATGAACCCCGGCGTGGTGCCGACCGCCGCGTCGGAGGGGCCGAAGATGCCCGCGTCGCGCCAGGTGCCGCCGGACTGGTCGTAGAACCAGTGGTGCAGCCGCCCGCCCGTGGTGACGTGCACCGATTCCAGGTTCCGGTTGTAGGTGGTGCTCGTGAAGGCGGGCAGCCCGGAGGCGTCGCTGCCGAAGGCCGCGGCGCGGGCCCACGGGAAGGGTGCGTCGCCCTCCCGCCACCAGTGCTGGAGCCGCCCGCCGCCGGTCGTCGCGAGCATCTCGAAGTTGCGGTGCGCACGGCCGTTGCCGCTCTCGAAGACGTTCCCGGTGTGCAGGCGGCGCTTGGTCCACGGGTCGGCGTTGGTGCCGCGCAGCCCGCACTTGGCCCAGTAGTCGATCTTCACCTCGCCGTAGGCGATCCGCCCGTAGCCCCCCACGTGGTAGCCCGTGCCCCAGGAGTTCTTGAAGAGCCAGCACCCGGCCGCGTCGTCGTAGCCGACGATCAGCACGCAGTGGCCGCCCGCGTAGTGGTCGCTGGTGCGCCGGTAGACGCCGGAGCCGAGCCCGAAGAAGTCGTCGTAGACGTCGAAGCAGGCCGTCATCGGGCCGACCGTGTCCAGCCAGACCTTCTGCTGCTCCACGTCGCCGAGCCGGACGTAGTCGGCGATCCGCACGGTCCGGCCGGACCGGTCCCAGCTGGGCGTGTAGTCCGCCCGCCAGGCGTCGCGGCGGTCGGCGGGCACGGAGGGCGGCGGGGTCGTGTACGGATAGCAGTCCGGGTCGCAGATGCCCCCGTTGACCTTGATCCAGTCCAACGCGGTCTCGGGGTTGCTGCCCTGGCCGCAGCTGAACTTCAGGCCGTCGTGCACGTCCCCCTCGGAGCGCTCGGCCCACACCGCGTGCTCGATCCGCGCCATCGACTCGACCAGGCCGGTCGCGCCGAAGGCCCAGCAGGAGCCGCACGGGTTCTGGTCCTTGACCTTGGTGATCCAGGGCCAGCCCCAGCGGTTGCGCCAGTCGACGGCGGCCGGTCGGGCCCCGACGACCGGCGGCTCCGTCTCCGGCAGCAGGCCGTGCGCCGCCCGGCGCCGGGTGAGGTCGCGGTTCGCGCTCTCGCGGCCGATGAGCGCCCGCAGGTCCACGGGGCCCGCCTCGGCGGCGGGCGTGAGGTTGGCCCCCGGCTCCAGGCCCAGGGAGGGCCGCGGAACGGCTTGGCGGTCGGCGAGGTGCTCGCTCACCGTCCACGAGGCCCCGGCTCCGGCGAGCTGGGCCCGCAGCTCCCCGGCGAGCTGGACGCGGACGGTGCGGTGCGGGTCGGCCCCGCCGTTGCGGTCGTGCGGGTCGTGCGGGTCGTTCTGGTCGTGCTGGTCGGACTGCTCCGGCATACCGGTCCCCCCAGATGCGTACGGATGCGAGGTCCCGGAGCGTCCATCCGGCGCGCGCCGCCGTCAAGGGGGTCCGCACGGTGGCACCGGGGCACGGGGGGAGCACCGGTGCACGACGTCCTTGCGGAAGGTCAGCCCCCCGTACCCGCGCCCCCGCCACCGGGTGTCGGGGCGGGGACGTAGGGGCCGTACGGGACGGGGCCGGGGTCCAGCCGGTCGAAGGCGCGCCTGCGGTCCTGGTCGTGCGAGGCGTGGCTGGCGACGCTCAGGCCGATCTTGTCGGCGAAGTCGTCCAGGCCCTGGACCAGCTCGGCGGCCTTGCGGGCCACGGTCTCCTGGGCCCGGTCCATCGCCGCGCCGGCCTCCCGGAACACGTCGTCCCCGTGCAGGGAGGTCAGGCGCCCGGGCGCGACGCCGCGGAAGGTGCCCACCGCCGTGCCGAAGGCGGTGGTCGAGGTCCCCAGGCCGCTCCGGGCCTGCGCGAACTCGTCGTCGTCGATGACCACGCCCTGGTCCTGCTCCGGGGCGATCTTCCCCGACTCGAACCCGTCGGTCAGACCGGCCTCCAGGTTCGCGAGGACGGCGTCCACGTCCTTGATCGTCCGGTAGAGCTCGTGCGCCGTCGCGGTCAGGACCTGGCGGACCGCCGACCGGGCCTGTGCCACGACCGCCGTCTGCGACGCCCCGCCGGTCAGCACCGCCCCCGGGGCGGCCACGATGCTCTGCACCGAGGCGCTGGCGAGTACGTCCCTGATGCCCGTCTTGCACTGGAGGACCAGGCCGTCGAAGGTGGCGGCCGCACCCGAGAGCTGCCCGCAGGCCTCGTTGAGCGTCCGCATCCCGCGGGTCTTGAACGCCGTCCAGGAGGCGTCGATCGCGGCGACGGTCTCGCCCCTGCTGCGGCCGCCCACGATGTGGCCGATGGCGGCGTTGCCGCCCGTGTTCAGCTTCTCGATCGCGGTGCACAGCGCCGCGTAGTCCGTGCCCGCGCTCTCCAGCTGGCTCTCGTCGGCCGGGGGCCACGTCACCCCGACGATCTCCCGAGCCGCTTCTAACGCCGGATCCAAACCCATCCCCATGCGGTGTGACCCCCCACTGGTTCGACTGAGTCCGCCCAGCCTGACCAGCTACTGACTGACCGTCAATCCCCGGGCGGAGTCGGGTTTCCGGCCCCGCCCGGGGAGATCGCGGCGCCCGGCTACTCGACGGGCAGGGCCGGGGCCGGGACCGGGAGGGCGGGGGCCGGGACGGGCAGCGCGGGGGCCGGGACGGGGAGCGCAGGGGCCGGGACGGGGAGCGCGGGGAGTCCGCCGCCGGTCAGGAGCGCCGCGACCAGGGCGGTCAGGGACGTCACGACGTCGGTGGACTTGGCCGTGGCGTCGGTCGAGCAGCCACAGGGGCCCGAGGCCTTGAGCAGCCCGTCGACGGACTTCTTGAGGTTCTCCACGGCGACGCCGACCAGGTCCAGGGGGCCCGCCTTCGCCCCGGCGGCGACGGCCGAGACCACCGGAAGCTTGGGCGCCTCCACCGGGAGCTTCGGGGCCTCCACCGGGAGCTTGGGCGCGTCGACCGGGAGCTTCGGGGCGTCGACGGGCAGCTTCGGGGCGTCCACCGGGAGCTTCGGCACCTCGACCGGCGGCTTCGGGAGGTCGACCGGGGGCTTCGGCAGGTCGACCGGCGGCTTCGGCAGGTCCGCCGGGGGCTTCGGCAGCTTGGCGAGGGCGTCGTCGACCGCCTTCTTCAGCTTGGCCGCGTCCGCCTCGGGGATCTTCCCGTCGGGAGCCTTGAGCACGGCGGAGATCAGGTCGGTGACGGTCTTGAGGACCTCGCCGGTCACGCCGAGGGACGCGACCTGCTGTTGCAGCGCGTCCGTCCCCGGGATGGCCCGGGACGAACCGGGGGCGACGGGCTTGCGCACGTCCTGGGAGGCCGCCCCGGCGAGGCCGGAGGACGCGGCCAGCAGGGACACGCAGAGGACTGCGGGGACGGTGTAGCGGGTGAAGCGGCGCAACGTTCTCTCCTGTCGGGCGCGATGACGGCATGGGACGTACCGTCGCAACCCACTTCACGGACACCCCGTCAGATCCCGCAACTCGACGCCCTGCGGCCCGCGCTGGGACACGCCGAGCAACTGGCGCACCCACCCCTGTGACCAGCGGCGATGGCGTCACCCCCGGTGCGTGCTGCACCCTCGTGAACGGGTGCGGGCGAGCAGCCCGCCGGGATCCGGCTACGGAAGCCGCGGCCGGACCCGCGTCCACGCGTCCACGGCCGCGGCCAGGGGGTCGTCCGGCGCGAGGTGCGGCCGAACCAGCGCGAGCCACGGCAGCAGGTTCTTGATCCGGCGCAGGTGCAGGATGCGGGCCTTGGGCAGGTCGCGCCAGGAGCGGGCCTCCCCGGCCGCAGCCCCCGGGGTCAGGTCGATCAGCGCCAGCAGGTCCCGGCAGAGCGCCGCCGGGTCCCCGCCGGGCCCGGGGCCGAACTGCTGGATGAGGTAGCCGCGTACGGCCGCCTCCTCGGCGGCGGCCACCAGCGCGTCCTCCCCCGCCCGGGCGGCCTTGCGCCGGGTCGCCGCCACCGCGACGCGGCCCCAGCGCAGCCGCGCCCCGTCCGGCAGCCGGGCGTCCCGCGCCCGGCCCATGGCCAGCGCGCGCAGCTCCAGCGGCCTGGGCTCGTCCTCCAGCGGCGGATCGGTGGCCAGCCAGGCCTCCAGCTCGCCCAGCGCGTGCCCGTCGGGCGGCACCGCGGTCAGTACCTGGCCCCGGGTGAGCAGGGCGACCACGGCGCCGGTCAGGTGCACCGTGGCCACGTTGCCCGCGGCGAAGAAGGCCACGGGGCGCCCGTACCGCTCGATCCGGCGCAGCCCCAGCCTCGATTCCCCGGCCGCGTAGACCTGTCCGGCCCGCGCGACCCCGCCCACACAGCGCACGACGCACACGCCACCGGACACGTCCGCCTCTTCGACGGAGTACACCTGCAACTCGGCGATCGACACCCCGGCCCCCTTCCCCGGCGGCACGCTACCGCGTCGACGCCCGCCCGGCCGTGGCCTTGCGGCTACCGCCCGCGCCGCCCGTCGCCGCCCCCGGGGCTCAGGTGCCGGACGGCTCCTCCAGCACCAGGCGGATCTCCGTCACCCGGTAACCGGCGCGGTCGAAGGCGGCCGCCATCGGCCGGTTCACGGTGTCCGTGGTGGCGGTGATCCGGTCGGCGCCCTCGGCCGCGTGGAAGCGGGTGATCTCGCCGAGGACCTCGTCGATCAGGCCCTTGCCGCGCAGCTCCGGTACGACGCCGAGGTAGCCGACATTGCGGTGGTAGGGGGTCCGGGAGGGGATCGCCATTCCCGCCGGGGTGCCGTCGGGCAGGTGCGCCAGGCGCCACCAGGACCGCTCGCCCGGGCAGTCGAGGTAGTAGGCCAGGTCGTCCCGGGCCAGGGCCTCGTCGTCCATCGTCCGCAGCTCGGCCTGGGTGTGCAGGTCCAGGCTGCCGCGGGACAGCCGGGCGAAGAAGTCGAGGAACTCCTCGTCCGTGCCCTCGCGGAAGACGAGCCGACCCGTGGGCTCCGCGGTCCCCGCGTCGGGCGTCCACTCGTAACGCAGCCGCTCGACGGTGCTGCTCAGCCCCGCCCGGTGGGCGGCCTCCTCGCGCCAGGCGACGGCGCGGGCGAGCGCGGGGGTGGCCCGCCAGTCGTGCGGCAGCGACAGGTTGTACAGCGGCCGACTGCCGAAGGCCTCGTGACCGGCCGCCAGGAGCCGCTCGGCCAGCTCGGCCGGGTCGGACACCTCGGGCCGCACCTGGAGGCAGTCGAGCGCCAGCGGGTGCTCGCTGTCGGCGCGGCCCCACCACAGGGCGCGGGCCAGGATCCGGCCCTCCTCGTCCTCGGCGAACCAGGTCCACTCCGGCCGGAACCGGTGCGCGGCGAGTTCGTCCCGGACCCGCTCGGCGTCCAGGGCGGGGACGGGATCGGTCGGGCCGTCGGCCGGGTAGGCGACGGCCCGATCGAGGTCGGCGGGGTCTGCGGTGGCGGGGCGGAATCGAAGGTGCATCCGCCGATGATCACATTCCGTGCCCGGTGGGGAAAGGGAGTTCTTCCCGAAGCCGTCAGCGCCAGGTGCGGGCGTCGCGGACCGCTCCCGCCGCCAGGTCCAGGCGGCCCTGGAAGTCGCCCGAGCGGGTGGCGATGACCAGCAGGGGCAGCCCCGCGGAGTCCCGGTAGGCACTGTAGAACCCGAGCACCGCGTTCGGGTCGGACAGCAGGTCCGCCGGGGGGCTCAGCCGGAGCAGTTCCGTGCCGTCGGCCCGGTAGACGACCGCGTTGTCCTTCGGCGTGAAGGGCCGGGTGTCCAGGGCTTCCACCACCAGCACCAGGGTCCGGCCGTCGTGCGTCCAGGTCATGACCGACTGCGGCGGCGCGCCATGGTGCTTCTCGACCGCGGCGCCGCCGTCGTTCCAACGGACGGTGCTCTCGCCGGCGGTCCAGTCGACCGTCATCTCGGGTTCCTGCGTCATTACTTGGGGATCTCCACGGGAGGGCCGACCGGGATCAGTCGGGCGCGGTCTTCGTAGTTCAGGATTTCCAGCTGGCTGACCCCACCCGGCAGGTGGCCCAGCGTCGGGTCCGTCTGGGGGCCGATGATGCTCTCCTGGATCCGGATGGGGTCACCGGTGTCGGGGAACCGGTACCGCTGGAGCATCGAGACGTCGTCCTTCCAGTCGGTGCGGATGGCCAGTTGGTCGCGCACGAACTGCTGGTTGGGGACGCCTTCGAAGGTGCCGAACCCACCGGGGCTGGTGGCCGGCTGCCCCTTGGACAACACCATGTTGAACTCCTCGCCCGGCCGTGCCAGCCGGGAGGTGATCGGCGTCCCGTACATGTTCGGGGGTTCGCGCTCGGCCTTGGGCAGCGCCAACTGCTCCTTGCCCGCCGCCGGGCAGCCGCTCAGGCCCAGCGGGTCGGCCCACACCAGGGGGTTGGTGACGTACGCGACCGGGTTCGGGGACGGCGTCAGGCCCAGCGGGTCGGAGGTCAGGTAGCGGGCCGTCTCCGGGTCGTAGGTCCGGAAGTGGTTGTGGTGGAGGCCCGTCTCCGGGTCGTAGTACTGGCCGGGGAAGCGCAACGGCGTGTAGGCGCTGGCGTCGCGGTTCCAGCTCGTCGCGCCCCACACGGTGGAGCGGGTGCGCCAGGCGACGGCCCCCTGCTCGTCGATCATCTCCGTCGGGGTGCCGACCAGGTCGGTGACGATGGCGAAGAAGCGGCTGTCGATCTCCGGCTGCGGCAGCTCGCGCGGGTCCCCCGGCGCGGCCACGGGCCGGATGGACTCGACTTGGGTCAGGGGATGCAGTCCGGCGTGCGTCCAGCTGAGCGTGACCTCGTGCGGGTTGTCCCGCACGAGGGTGGTCTGCTCGGCCAGCGTCGTCCCGTCCCAGGTGAAGAGGGTTTCCTCCGCGACCGCGGGGTCCGCGACGGGTGTTTCACGTGAAACACCGACAACTCCCGTGTCGAGGAGGCCTGTTTCACGTGAAACGTCCTCGGTTTCACGTGAAACAACGGTCGGATCGAGCCGCTGCTTGGCGACGCGGCGGCCGAGCCCGTCGTACCGGTAGCGCCAGCGGGTCCCGTCCGCGGTGGTGACCTCGGTCAGCCGGTCGTCCGCGTCCCAGACGTAGTGCCAGGTGTCGGGCTTGCGGGAGAGCCGGGTGCGCCGGAGCAGGACCACACGGCCCTGGGCGTCGTGCTCGTAACGGACCCGGCCCGCCCGGGTGATCCGGGTACCGGTGTACTCGCGCTCGCCCACGGCATCGGCGCCCGGGTGGTCCTGGGGCCAGTCGGCGGACGTCTGGTTGCCCGCCTCGTCGTAGGCGTAGCGCTCCGACCAGGAGGCGGCGTCCACACCGGTGATCCGGGACGCGCCGTCCAGGGTGAAGCGGCGCGGACCGCTCGTCTCGTCGTCGATCTCCAGCAGGTTGCCGTCGGCCCGGTAGGCATAGCCGCGGCGTTGCAGGGTCCGCTGGTCCG
Organism: Streptomyces sp. NPDC059917; assembly: GCF_042730635.1. Classification (NCBI taxonomy): domain Bacteria; kingdom Bacillati; phylum Actinomycetota; class Actinomycetes; order Kitasatosporales; family Streptomycetaceae; genus Streptomyces; species Streptomyces sp. NPDC059917. The sequence continues at coordinate 20,066 of NZ_JBHWLC010000060.1, read as the reverse complement.
AGCCGGTGATGTGCCGGGTGGTGAGCCTGCCCGCGGCGTCGAAGGTGTGGTGCAGGGTCGCGCTCCGACCGATGCGCCGGGTCAGTTCACGGCCCGCGGCGTCCCGCTCGAAGACCACGTCCCGTCCGGAGGCGTTCAGCCCCGTGCAGTGACCGGCCGCGTCGTAGGTCCAGTGGGTCCGCGCCCCGCTGGGCAGGGTCCGGGCCACGGGTCGGCTCAGCTCGTCGTAGGCGTAACGGACCGCCCGCCCGTCCACGCGTTCCTCGGCCAGGCGCCCGTGCCGGTCGCGGATGCGCACCAGGTGGGTGCCGTCGGCCGAGGTCACCGCGGCGGGCAGATCGAAGACGTCGTACTCGAAGGTGGCCGTGCCCGTCGGGGAGGTCTTGCGGACGATCCGGCCGAGCACGTCCCGCTCGTAGGCGATCTCCTCGCCCGCCGCGTTCGTGCGGGAGGCGAGCCGTCCCGTCGGGTCATAGGCGTAGCTCAGGGTCCGGCCGTCGAAGTCCGTCTCCGAGGTGAGGCGGCCCGCCGCGTCGTAGGTGTACTCCCAGTTCAGGCCCTGGGGGTTGCGCACACCGGTCAGCCGCAGTCCCGCGTCGTAGGTGTAGGCGTGCCGCACCCCGTCGGGTCCGGTGCGGGCGGCGAGGAGATCGAAGTGGGTGTACTCGAAGCGGGTCACCCCGCCCGAGGGATCGGTGAAGGCCGTGCAGTTGCCCTCGCCGTCGTAGACCCACAGGCGTTCCGCGCCGTCCGGGTCCACCCGGCGGGCGGGCTTGCCCTCGGTGGTCCACTCCATGAGCGTGACCCCGCCGAGCGGGTCGGTGACCCGGACCGGACGGCCGAAGGCGTCCCGCTCGAAGCGGGTGACGGCGCCCAGCGGATCGGTGCTGGTGACCGGGAGGCCCGCCGCGTCACAGGTGATGCGGGTGACCGCGCCCAGCGCGTTGGTGACCGCCGTGAGGTGGCCGCGCTCGTCGTGGGCGAAGGTCGTCACCGCGCCCGCCGAGGTGGTGAGCGAGGTGCGGTTGCCGCGCTCGTCGTAGCTCTGCCGGATCACCGTGCCGTCGGCGTTCGCCACCCGGACGGGCAGGCCCAGCCGGTCGTACTCGGTGCCCGCGCTCCGGCCGTCGGGGCGGACGGAGCGGATGATCCGGCCCGCCCCGTCGTACTCCTGGTGGGAGGTGGCGCCGAGGGCGTCCGTGCGGCTGGTCGGCCGCCCCTGGCGGTCGTAGGCGTAGTGGGTGACGGCGCCGAGCGGGTCTGTCTCGGCGACCACCCGGCGGTGCGCGTCGATCAGGTAGCGGCGGGTGTGCCCCGCCGCGGTGGTGACGGTGGTGATCCGGTGACCGGTGCCCGGGTCGACGGCGTCGTAGTCGAGGGTGAGGGCGAGGTGTCCGCCGCTGCCGCCCTCGGCGACGCAGCGGTCCTGGTCGTCGTAGACGTAGTCGTAGCGGCTGTGGTTGGTGTCGGTCCAGGAGGTGATCCGGCCGCGCTCGTCGTAGTCGAAGCGCAGGGGCAGGCCCGAGGAGTTGGTCACGCCGGTGAGCCGACCGCCGGTGTAGTCGTAGGCGAGGATCCGCGGGCCACCGGTCAGGTGCAGGGCGGTGATCCGCCCGTCGGCCGTCTCCAGGTCCAGGTGGTAGCCGCCGCTGTGGGCGATGCCCACCGGGGCGCCCTCGGCGTCGTACTCGAAGGTGATGGTGTTGCCGTTGCGGTCCGCGAGCTCCGCGATCGGGGCCCGACCGTCCGCACCGGCCTCCGGGGCGGGCGCGGTGAAGCGGCGGACGTGACCGGTCACCGGGTCGGTCAGCGTGTAGTCGCCTTCGGGGGTGCGCTCCAGGGGCCGGAGCGGTCCCGTGGCGGGCAGCACCGGAACGCCGGGGGCCGGATGCGGGTACCCGATCAGGAGGCCGTCCTCGGTGACCAGGACGACGCCCTCGGCGTCGATCTCCAGGTGCTGGTCGACCGTACTGCTCCACGAGGGCCCGAACCAGCGTCCCGCCGTGTAGCCGGACTCCGCCCGGCGCCCGAACACCAGGGGCAGGGCGCCCGGCAGCACCACGTCGGTCTGCGGCAGGTACATCCGGCCGGTGGCGAGGTCCACCGGGTCCGTGCCGCCCGTGGTCCGCTCGCCGTCCGGCGTCTTGTGCAGGTCCGGACCGTCTCCGGTGAGGGCCTTGCGGCCGGGCCCGGTCGGGATGTCGTCGGCGAGCTTGGCGACCGTACCGGCCTTCTTCGCCAGCCCCAGGCCCTTGGTGCCGATCAGCTCCGGAAGGAGCTTGCCGATGCCCTCGGAGGGGTCCTTCATGAACTGGTCGAGCATCTGCTTGCCCGCGCCCATGGGGTCGTTGACGGCGGTGACCAGCCCGGCGACCGTCGAGTTCAGGCTGGTCGCGTACTCGGCGGGGTGCGTCAGGTTGTACGGGTCCGTCGGGTTGACCGAGCGGACGAAGTTGACGAGGCCGGCCGTGCCCTTGATGACCCCGCCGGTGAGGTGCGTCTTGGCGATGTCGAGGTACTGCATCCCGTCGCCGAACTGTTCGCCGTACGAGGGCTTCTCCGGGGCGGCGTCCCGCGCCGCGCGGATCGCCGTGCGGGCCGTCTCCGCCACCTCGTTGCGCTGCTTGCGGGCCCCGTCGAGCTTGTCCTGGGCCGCGTGGGCGAGTGCGGTGCCCGGGTCGGTGAAGCCGCCCGGCTTGGGCGGCAGGGTGTCCTTCTTCGCGTCGATGGCGTCGTTGTAGGCGTCGACCTGCTTGTTGTAGGCGTTGCGGGCGTCCGTCGAGGCCTTCTTGGCCGCTTCGTAGTCCGCCAACGCCTCCTTGGCCTGCCCCTGTGCCCACTCCACCGTCTCGGCGAAGCCCCCCACGGCGACGGCGGCCTTGCCGAAGGCCTCGGCCGCCTTGAACCAGCGGGGCGGTTCCTTCGCGACCGCTTCGCGGAAGGCGTCCGCGGTCTTGCCCTTCAGACCGTCCCCGTCCATCCCCTTGAGTCCGCCGCCGACCTTGTCGAAGGCCGCTTTGAAGTCCTGGAGGTGCGCGGCCTGGGCCCGGATCTTGGAGACGCTGCCGTAGACCAGCTTGTGCGGGTCGTCGGTCTGACCGAGTTCCAGCTCGGCGACGTCCGCGCCGAGCTGGTTGGCGGCGGAGCGGCTCTTGTCCCGGATCCAGTCGCCCGCGTCCTCCAGCCCCACCTTGTCGGCCAGTCCGGCGACCTTGTCGCCGGTCCATTCGATGGCGTCGCCGACGTCTTCGACGCGGTCCTCGACCCAGTCCTCGACGGGGTCCGGAATGAAGTCGCCGAGCCCCATCTACTTGCCGTCCCCACTGCCGGTGGCCTGGTCGACCATGTCCTTCAACGAACCGATCTTCCCGGTGGTCATCAGCTTGTCGCCGGTCTGCGACCAGGTGTCCTTGATGTCCTGGCCGCTCTTGGCGAACGACTCGGGGCTGTAGTCGGGCTTGTAGACGTCCGCCCGGAAGATGTCGCCCCAGCCCTTCTCCTCGATCTCGTCCTCGCTCGCGTGCGGGTTGCCGTACGCCGAGTTGGCCGCGACCTTGAAGGCGCCCTGGATGTAGTGGTCCTCCTCCCACAGCGTCCCCGCGGAGATCCCCAGCGCCTGCGCGAGGGTGCTCGCGTCCTGGACGAGGGAGCGCACGCCCCACTCCCAGCGTTCGCAGAAGTCCTCGAAGTCCGTGGCCAGGCCGGCGTGACCGGCTTCCATCCCGGTCATCGACAGCGAGCTGAACCCGGCCCCCATCGAGGCCCCGCCCGCGTCGGCACCGGACTCGCGCAGTTCGCCCACCGCCGCCCGCAGACCGTCCTGGACGCTCTTCACGGCCTCCGGCGCGACCGCCAGGTCCTGGTCACCGCTCATGCCGTCACCGCCACGGCGTCCGGGACGATCCCCACGACCGGCGGGAAGAGCATCGCGCCCGCCCCGTCCGCCACGTTGACGGCGATGCCGGTCGGGCCCTCGGCTCCGGGAACGACCATGTCGGCCAGCCGGGCGCCGAGCACCGCGAGGTACTCCCACTCCTGGTCCCCGGCGCCGCGCGCGAGCGCGAAGCGCGCCAGGGCGGCCTCGTCCGTGAAGGCGTAGATCCAGCGGACCCCGCCCTGCTCGCCCGACATCAGGGCGCCGTCGGCGAGCGGAGCGAGCAGCAGGGCGCGCCGGAATTCGCCGATCAAACGCCGTGGATGCCCGGATCCGCCCCTCAGGTCGGAAATCTCCTCGGTCAGTCCCATGTCCTGCGCCCCGTTCCCGGAGGTGCCGGGTCGGCCTCCGATCCGCACACGGTACTCAGCACCGAGAGCCGGCCACCCCTGGGGGTAACCGGCCCTCGCCGATGCGTCGAACGGTCGATCAGGACCAGGTGACCAGGCGCTTCGGGTGCTCCAGGACCGCCGCGATGTCCGCGAGGAAGCGGGAGCCCAACTCGCCGTCGATCAGCCGGTGGTCGAAGGACAGCGCCAGGGTGGTGACCTGACGCGCCTTCACCTTGCCCTTGTGGACCCACGGCTGGAGCTTGATCGCACCGACCGCGAGGATCGCGGACTCGCCGGGGTTCAGGATGGGCGTACCGGTGTCGACGCCGAAGACGCCGACGTTGGTGATGGTGAGGGTGCCGCCCTGCATGTCCGCCGGGGAGGTCTTGCCCTCACGGGCGGTCGCCACCAGGTCGGACAGGCCCTGCGACAGCTCGGCCAGGGTCTTGGCGTGCGCGTCCTTGACGTTCGGCACGATCAGACCGCGCGGGGTGGCCGCCGCGATGCCCAGGTTCACGTAGTGCTTGAGCACGATCTCCTGGGCCGCCTCGTCCCAGGACGCGTTGACGTCCGGGTTGCGGCGGACGGCGATGAGCACGGCCTTGGCGATGAGCAGCAGCGGGTTGATCCGCAGCCCCGCCATGTCCGGGTCGTCCTTCAGCTCCTGGACGAGCTTCATCGTGCGCGTCACGTCGAGCGTGACGAACTCGGTGACGTGCGGGGCGGTGAAGGCGGAGCTGACCATGGCCTGGGCCGTGACCTTGCGGACGCCCTTGACCGGGACGCGGGTCTCCCGCGCGTCCGGCGCCGACACGACCGCGGCCGCCGGTGCGGCCTGGGCCGCGGGGGCGACGGGCGCGGCCTGCTGCTGCGGAGCCAGTGCGGCGGTGGCCGCCGCGTGCACGTCCTCGCGGGTCACGACGCCACCGTCACCGGTGGGCACGATCGCCGCCAGGTCGATGCCGAGGTCCTTGGCGAGCTTGCGGACGGGCGGCTTGGCGAGCGGGCGCTCGGCGCCCGCGGACCCGTGGGCGCCGTAGCCGTTGCTGCCGTTGCCGTTGAGCACCGGAGCCGCGGGGGCGGGCACCACCGGGGCGGCGGGTGCGGGCACCACCGGGGCGGCCGTCGCGGCCGCGGCCGGAGCCGCCTTGCGCGGGCGGCGCTTGGTGGAGGCGGTGGAGACGCCGTAGCCGACGAGGACTGGCTGGCGCGCGGCGGGCGCGGCCTCCGCCTCGGGGGCGGCCGCGGGAGCCGCCTCGGCCTCCGCGGCCGCGGCGGGAGCCCCGGCCTCGTCATCGGCGCCGGTCCGCACCGAGATGATCACCTGGCCGACGTCGACCGTGGTGCCCTCGGCGAAGCGCAGCTCGTGGACCACGCCGTCGAAGGGGATCGGCAGCTCGACGGCCGCCTTCGCGGTCTCGACCTCGCAGACCACCTGGCCGTCCGTGACCGTGTCCCCGGGCTGCACGAACCACTTGAGGATCTCGGCCTCGGTGAGGCCCTCGCCCACGTCGGGCATCTTGAATTCGCTGATCGTCACGAAAATCTCCTCAGTACGCCAGCGAGCGGTCGACGGCGTCGAGCACCCGGTCCAGGCCGGGCAGGTACTCGTCCTCCAGGCGGGCCGGCGGGTACGGCGCGTGGAAACCGCCGACGCGCAGCACCGGCGCCTCCAGGTGGTAGAAGCACCGCTCCGTGATCCGGGCGGCGATCTCCGAGCCGACGCCCAGGAACACCGGGGCCTCGTGCACGATGACCAGCCGGCGGGTCTTCTCCGCCGAGGCCTGGATGCCGTCGAAGTCCACCGGGGACATGGACCGCAGGTCGAGGACCTCGACCGACTTGCCCTCCTCGGCGGCGGCCGCGGCGGCCTCCAGACACACCTTGACCATGGGCCCGTAGGCGGCCAGGGTCACGTCCGACCCCTCCCGCGCGACCCGCGCCTTGTGCAGCTCGCCGGGGATCGCCTCGACGTCGACCTCGCCCTTGTCCCAGTAACGGCGCTTCGGCTCGAAGAAGATCACCGGGTCGTCGCTCTGGATGGCCTGCTGGAGCATCCAGTAGGCGTCCGCCGCGTTCGACGGCGAGACCACCTTGAGGCCCGGGACGTGCGCGAACAGCGTCTCGGGGGACTCGGAGTGGTGCTCGACCGCGCCGATGCCGCCCGCGTACGGGATGCGGATGACGACGGGCATCTTGATCTTGCCCAGCGAGCGCGCGTGCATCTTCGCGAGCTGGGTGACGATCTGGTCGTAGGCGGGGAAGACGAAACCGTCGAACTGGATCTCCACCACGGGCCGGTAGCCGCGCAGCGCGAGCCCGATCGCGGTGCCGACGATGCCCGACTCGGCGAGCGGGGTGTCGATGACCCGCTCCTCGCCGAAGTCCTTCTGCAGGCCTTCGGTGATCCGGAAGACACCGCCCAGCTTGCCGACGTCCTCGCCCATGATGAGGACCTTGGGGTCGTTCTCCAGCGCCTTGCGCAGCGAGTCGTTGAGCGCCTTGGCGATGGTCAGCTTCTGTACCGGCATGGTCACTCCCCACCCTCGAAGGACGCGAGGTAGGCGGCGAACTGTGCGCGCTCCTCGTCGACGAGCGCGTGCCCGTCGGCATAGACGTTCTCGAAGATCGCCATGGTGTCCGGGTCGGGCATGGCCCGCACGACCTCGCGGACGTGCTTGCCGAGGGCCTCGCTCTCGGCCTCCAGCTCCTCGAAGAACGCCTCGTCGGCGTCTCCGCTGGCGAGCAGGTACGTCTTCAGGCGCAGGATCGGGTCCTTGACCTCCCAGGCCGCGCGCTCCTCGTCCCGCCGGTACTTCGTCGGGTCGTCCGAGGTGGTGTGGGCACCCATGCGGTAGGTGAACGCCTCGACCAGCGTGGGTCCCTCGCCGCGGCGCGCGCGGTCCAGGGCCCAGCGGGTCACGGCCAGGCAGGCCAGGACGTCGTTGCCGTCGACCCGTACGCCCGGGAAGCCGAAGCCCTGGGCGCGCTGGTAGAGCGGGACGCGCATCTGGCGCTCGGTGGGCTCGGAGATCGCCCACTGGTTGTTCTGGCAGAAGAACACCACGGGGGCGTTGTAGACGGCCGAGAAGGTGAACGACTCGGCCACGTCGCCCTGGCTGGAGGCGCCGTCGCCGAAGTAGGCGATGACCGCGGAGTCCGCGCCGTCCTTGGCCACGCCCATGGCGTAACCGGTCGCGTGCAGCGTCTGAGAGCCGATGACGATCGTGTACAGGTGGAAGTTGTTGAGGTTCGGGTCCCATCCACCGTGGTTCACACCGCGGAACATGCCCAGCAGATTGGTCGGGTCGACCCCGCGGCACCACGCGACGCCGTGCTCGCGGTACGTGGGAAAGACGTAGTCCTCGTCGTTCAGCGCGCGGGCGCTGCCGATCTGAGCGGCTTCCTGGCCCAGCAGCGAGGCCCACAGGCCCAGCTCGCCCTGGCGCTGGAGCGCGGTGGCCTCGCCGTCGAAACGACGGGTCAGGACCATGTCGCGGTAGAGACCGCGCAGGTCGTCTCCCGTGATGTCCTCGACGAAGGCCAGGAATTCCGCGTTCTCAGGATGGTCCGCGGCCGAAACCCGGGTCCCCTCGGGCGTCAGCAGCTGTACGAGCTGGGGCTCGGCACTCTCGGTGGCGGCGGCGGCAGCGGCGGCCTTCTTGCCGGCGCTCGCGGCGCCGGCCGCTCGCTTGGTGCCGCTGCTGCGTCGCGGCTTGCGCGCGGCAGTGCTCTCCACGGTCACGTGTGCTCCTCCGTCGGTCCGGCACCCGGGTTCTCCGGGGGCCAGTGCGGCTCGCCAAAATCCGTGCGCGCGCACGGGGTGGGTGCGACGCGGTAGGGATTCCGGCGTGACAGGTGCCCCGGCGAGTGCCCTGCACAATGCACGTTACCCAGTGCGTCGCATATCTGCGAAACCCCGTTTGACCTGCGATTTTGCTTGGATTTCCAAGTAAATCCGAGGATCGGGGAACAACCACTGGTCACAGCCTTGCAGGGGGCCGGAACAACGGCACGTTATCCCGGCCTCTTGCGGCAGGGAAGGGGTGAGTGTGTGAAACTGATTCTGTGCGCGAAGACGGAAAAATCAAGGTATTCCTCCTGGACGACCACGAAGTGGTACGCCGAGGTGTCTATGAGCTGTTGTCGGTCGAAGAGGACATCGAGATCGTCGGCGAGGCCGGTACGGCCGCCGACGCCCTGGTCCGCATCCCGGCCACCCGCCCCGACGTCGCCGTGCTCGACGTCCGCCTGCCGGACGGCAGCGGCGTCGAGGTCTGCCGCGAGGTGCGCTCCCAGAACGAGGACATCAAGTGTTTGATGCTGACCTCGTTCGCCGATGACGAGGCGCTCTTCGACGCGATCATGGCGGGCGCCTCCGGGTACGTCCTCAAGGCCATCCGCGGCAACGAGCTGCTGCACGCCGTCCGTGACGTGGCGGCCGGCAAGTCGCTGCTGGACCCCGTCGCCACGGCGCGGGTGCTGGAGCGGCTGCGCGACGGCAAGAACGGGAAGGGCGACGACCGCCTCTCGAACCTGACCGAGCAGGAGCGCAAGATCCTCGACCTGATCGGCGAGGGCCTGACGAACCGCGTGATCGGTGAGCGCCTGCACCTGGCCGAGAAGACGATCAAGAACTACGTCTCCAGCCTGCTGTCCAAGCTGGGCATGGAGCGCCGCTCCCAGGCCGCCGCCTACGTGGCCCGCCTCCAGGCCGAGAAGCGCTAGGGCGGCTCACCCGAGCCCCCCGCCGACCCCGGCACCGCCGACCCCCGGCACCGCAACGCCCCGTGGCCGCACGCTCGCCGTGTGATTCCACGGGGCGCGCTGTTTAATTCGGGACCAACGTCCCCGATCATCGGGGCGGGCTCCTCTTTCCCGGCACGGTGTCGGTACCGGACAGTGGACGGCATGTCCCCTGAGGAACTCCACGCCATCGAACTGCTGCGCCAGGTGCCGTACGGCCGGGTCGCCACCAGCATGCGCGCGCTGCCCTTCCTCGCACTGGCCCGCCACATCGTGGTCGACGGCAAGGTGGTGCTGAGAATGCACGCGGGCTTCGGATATCACCAGGCCTGCAACGGCAGCGTGGTCGCCTACGGCGCCGACAACTTCAATACCGGCGACCCCCGGTTGTGGTCGGTGCAGTTCACCGGAACGGCGCAGATCGTCGAGCCGACCACGGCAGAACTGGAACTCTTCGGTCCGGGTCCGCATTTCATCGACGGCGCGGTCTTCGACCCCGTCTACATGCGAATCGAGCCGCAGTTCGTGACGGTCCACGCACTGGCCGCGAATCACGACCGGCAGTACCAGCACGCCCTCTGAGCAGCACGAACCCCGCGGTACGAGCGGTACGAAGTCCCGGCATCACGAAGTCCGAGCGGTACGAACGACGACGGGCCCGGCGGAAGGAATTCCGCCGGGCCCGTACGCGTGCTCCCGCGCCGCTATCCGTTGCGGCCGTCGTCCGGGGAGGGGGTCGACGGCTTGCTCGACTGCGACTTCGACGGGGTCGGCGACGACGGCGTGTGCGAGGGCTCGCTGGAGGACTCCGAGGTGGACGGCGTCGGCGACGGGGTGAAGCTCGGCGTCCGCGACCGGTTCGGGCTCGGGGTGTAGCTCTCGCGCGAGCGCGGGGACTCCGGCGTGTCCGACGGCGAGGTCTCGGGGCTGCTCGGCGAGCTCTGCTCGCTGCTGGGCGGGCTCTGCGAGCTGCTCTGCTCGGTGCTGGGGGTGCCCTTGCCGCCGGCCTTGTCCAGGGCGAAGACCACCCCGGCCGCGATGGCGATCACCGCGAGCGCCGCGAAGAGGACCATCTTCCAACGGCCGCCGCCGGAGCCGCCCTGACCGTTCCCGTGGCCCTGGCCGCCGTCGTGGTAGCCACCGCCGCCGCCGGGGAAGGCGGAGCCGTCGTCCGGGTTCAGCGGCGGCACCATCGGCTGCTGGAACTGCGAGGTCGTGGCGTTCGAGGGGTACTGCTGGCGGCCGCCGGTGTTCCCCATCGGCATGGCCGTGGTCGCGGCGGGGCCGCGCCCGTGCGGCAGCGCCATGGTGACCGGCCCGGTGTTCCAGGTGCCCGTGTTCGCGCCCTGGTCCTGGAGCATCTGGAGGGCGTACCCGACCAGACCGCGCATCTCCTCGGCGCTCTGGAACCGGTCGTCCGGGTCCTTGGCCAGGGACCGCATGACCAGCCCGTCGAGCTCCTGCGGGATCGCGTGGCCCTCGGGCAGCTGCGAGGGCGGCACCGGCGCGTCCTGCACGTGCTGGTAGACCACCGACAGCGGCGTCTCGCCCGTGAACGGGGGCCGCAGCGCGAGCAGTTCGTACAGCAGGCAGCCGGTGGCGTACAGGTCGGAGCGGTGGTCGACGGCCTTGCCGAGCGCCTGCTCCGGGGAGAGGTACTGCGGGGTGCCCATGACCATGCCGGTCTGGGTCATCGTCGACTGCGCGCCGTGCAGGGCGCGCGCGATGCCGAAGTCCATCACCTTCACCGCGCCGGTGTTGGTGATGATGACGTTGGCGGGCTTGATGTCGCGGTGCACGATGCCGTGCTGGTGCGAGTAGGCCAGGGCCTCCAGCACGCCGGACACGATGATCAGCGCCTGGTCGGGGCCCGGGGCCTCCGCGCTGATCAGCAGGTCGCGGATGGTGCGCCCCTCGACCAGCTCCATCACGATGTACGGGACGACGTTGGGGCCGACCCGGTCCTCGCCCGAGTCGTAGACGGCCACGACGGCGTGGTGGTTCAGGCCCGCGACCGACTGTGCCTCGCGGGTGAAGCGGGCTTTGGAGACCGGGTCCTCGGCGAGGTCCGCGCGCAGCAGCTTCACGGCGACGGTCCGCCCCAGGCGCACGTCCTCGGCGGCGAACACCTCCGCCATGCCGCCGCGACCGAGGCGGTGGGTCAGCCGGTAGCGGCCGTCACCCACGATCCCGCCGGCGCCCCAGTGCTCCGGACCATCAGCCATCCCGGCGCCGTTTCCCTCGGGTTCGGGTGCCATCAGTCCTCGCCGTCGTCTCTCTGGGCCGCACAAGCGGTGGGTCTTGTTCGGAGTGCTCCGATGAACGCTACAGCCTCGGCGCGACTCGCCGACCGGCTCGACGGCCTGTCCCCGTGTGGTCACGGATCGGGCAGCTGGCTTGACGTGGGCTTGCCCTCCGGCAGACTGGGCGCGATATGCGCTCTGTCAGACGCGTACGCACACTGCTTGAGGGGAAGCGACAGTCATGAGCCAGGACGGCACCGAGGGCCGGTACGCAGGCGGGTCCTTGGCCGGCGGCCGGTACCAGCTGCGGGACTTGCTCGGCGAGGGCGGCATGGCGTCCGTGTACCTCGCGTACGACTCCGCGCTCGACCGGCAGGTCGCGATCAAGACGCTCCACAGCGAGCTCGGTCGGGAGCAGTCCTTCCGCGAGCGCTTCCGCCGCGAGGCCCAGGCTGTAGCGAAACTGTCGCACACCAACATCGTGTCGGTGTTCGATACCGGCGAGGGTGATCTCGACGGCATGCTCATGCCGTACATCGTCATGGAGTACGTCGAGGGCCAGCCCCTCGGCAACGCGCTCCAGTCGGACATCACGCAGTACGGGGCGATGCCGGCCGACAAGGCGCTGAAGGTCACCGGCGACGTGCTGGCGGCCCTGGAGACCAGCCACGAGATGGGCCTGGTCCACCGGGACATCAAGCCGGGCAACGTGATGATGACCAAGCGCGGCGTGGTCAAGGTCATGGACTTCGGCATCGCGCGCGCCATGCAGTCGGGCGTCACCTCCATGACCCAGACCGGCATGGTCGTGGGCACCCCGCAGTACCTCTCCCCGGAGCAGGCGCTCGGCCGGGCCGTCGACGCGCGCTCCGACCTCTACTCGGTCGGCATCATGCTCTTCCAGCTGCTGACGGGCCGCCTGCCCTTCGAGGCGGACTCGCCGCTGGCGATCGCGTACGCGCACGTGCAGGAGGAGCCGGTCGCGCCGTCCTCCATCAACCGCTCCGTGACGCCCGCGATGGACGCGCTGGTCGCCCGCGCGCTGAAGAAGAACCCGAACGAGCGCTTCCCCACGGCCGAGGCCATGCGCGGCGAGGTCCTGCGCGTGCTGTCGGCGGGGCAGACCGGCGCTCCCGTGATCGTCGCGGGCGCGCCCGTGAGCAGCGGCGCCGGGGTGTCCTCGGCGGTCTTCCCGCCGGTGGACTCCGGGTTCCAGTCCCCGCCGCCGCAGGCGCTCCAGCAGCCGTACCAGTCGTCGCCGTACGGGCCCGCCACCCCGGCGCCGCAGCACCAGCAGACGCCGCCGCCCGCGTACGCGTACCCGCACCAGCAGCAGCACACGCCGCCGCCCCAGCAGCACGCGCAGTACGCCCCGCACGCGCCGCAGACCCCACCGCCCTTCACCATCTCGCCCGCGACCACCAGCTCGTCCACGAGCGGCGGGGGCGCCGGGGGCGGCCGGAACACCCCGGTGATCGTCGGCTCGATCGTGGTGGCCCTGCTCGCCATCGGCGGTCTGATCACGGCGATCTCGTTGAGCGGCGGCGACAAGGGCGGTGACGAGCCGAAGCAGGCCTCCTCCGCGAGCTCGTCCCCTTCGGCCAAGAGCGGCCACAAGGGCCCGGACACCACCCGCACCATCGACGCGGCGAAGTGCAAGGAAGCCACGAAGTCGTACAAGGACGCGACCAAGGTCGACGCCCCGGACTTCCGGTACAAGGACGTCCGGTCGGTGAAGGAGTGCATCCAGGCAGCGGGCTGGAAGTTCACCATCCAGACGCGCGACGAGGCGGTCTACGGCCAGGACACGGTGCTGGAGCAGCTGCCCGCGGCCATGTCCGACGTGCCGAAGGACGGCGCCGAGTTCACCCTCGTCGTCTCCACCGGAGACCCGCAGTAGCCCCACCGCAGGACACTTCGGCATCCCGGGCACCCCTGATGGGGCGCCCGGGATGCCGCTTTTGCCCCACCGTGTAAATCTGAGCGTGACACCTCGGTCGCTCGGGACGGGAGGGGCTCCCCGTGACGCAGTACTTCCGCCGGCCCGCCGGGACGGCGCCGGGCCCGGCCGCATCGCCCCTGGCCCTCACGGCCTTCGCCGTACTCGCCCTCACCTGCCTCGCGCCCGCCGCTCCGGCCCTGGCCGCACCGCCCGCGTACGCCGTCCCCGCGCCCGTCCGCTACGTCCTGCCCGGGTACGACGGCCCCGAGGACGACGAGCTGGCGGGCAGCGTCGCGGGCGCCGGGCGCGAGCACCCCGGGCGACCCGCCGCCGAGCCCGCGAACCCGGAGACCGTCCTGGCCTCCCGACCGCTGCTGCCGGTGCGGCCGCGCCCCGTCGAGCAGGTCGCCCCGCCGCGCGCCGAGCCGAGCCCGCCGCCCGAGCCCGCGGCCCAGGCGCTGGGCGGCGGACCGGGCGGGCGGGCCGCCGACCTGGCCGCGCACATACTGCCGCTGGGTACGGGATTCGCCCTGATGGGAGTGGGTCTGGGCTACATGGGCGTGCGGCTGCGCCGGCTCTGACACGAGGGCCCGAAAGGGCCGGGTCCCCCTCACGACGTAGGCCTTTTGGCGGTTGTCCCGCTCGACATACTCGGTATACATACTGAGTATGTCTATCCGCCATGGCCTCCTCGCCCTCCTGGAACGGGGACCTCGGTACGGCTCACAGCTGCGCACCGAGTTCGAATCCCGCACAGGTTCCACCTGGCCGCTCAACGTCGGGCAGGTCTACACGACCCTCGCCCGGCTGGAACGTGACGGCCTGGTCGCCCCCGGCGGCGAGGACACCGCGGGCCACACCCTGTACGCCATCACCGACGCCGGCCACGAGGAACTGCGCTCCTGGTACGAGCGCCCCGTCGACCGCGCCAACCCGCCCCGCGACGAGCTGTCGATCAAGCTCGCCATGGCCGTGGGCGCGCCCGGCGTGGACATCCGCGCCGTCATCCAGTCCCAGCGCCACGCCACGATCCGGGCGATGCAGGACTACACCCGGCTCAAGGCCCAGGCGCTCGCCGCCATCGAGAGCGGGAAGTCCCAGGAACGCGACGACGTGGCCTGGCTCCTGGTCGTCGAACAGCTGATCTTCCAGACCGAGGCCGAGGCCCGGTGGCTCGACCACTCCGAATCCCGGCTGGTGCGGCTCTCCGTCCTGGCCGAACGGGGAGCCCCGGCACCCGCACCTTCGACGGCCGACCCCGGTCCCGATCCGGGACCCGCCCCGGCACGAGCCGCCTCCAGCACCGCTTCCGCCACCGCCCAGCCGTCCCGAGGGGGACTTCCGCATGCCTGACCAGCACCCGTACCCGCAGCCGAACCAGCACCCGCACCACGGCCGCCCGGCCCGGGACGCCCAACAGCCCGTCCTCCAGCTGGACCAGCTCGTGCGCACCCACGGCAGCGGCGCCACCGAGGTGCACGCCCTGCGGGGCATCAACCTCAGCGTCTACCCCGGTGAGCTCGTCGCCGTCATGGGCCCCTCCGGCTCCGGCAAGTCCACCCTGCTGACCCTCGCGGGCGGGCTCGACACCCCCAGCAGCGGCCGGGTCATCGTCGAGGGCACCGACATCACCACCGCGAACCGCAAGCAGCTGGCCGCCCTGCGCCGCCGCAGCATCGGCTACGTCTTCCAGGACTACAACCTCATACCGGCCCTCACCGCCGCCGAGAACGTCTCCCTGCCCCGCGAGCTGGACGGCACCTCCGCCCGCAAGGCCCGGATATCCGCCCTGGCCGCCCTCGAGGAGATGGGCCTGGGCAAGCTCGCCGACCGCTTCCCCGACGAGATGTCCGGTGGCCAGCAGCAGCGCGTGGCCATCGCCCGTGCCCTGGTGGGCGACCGCCGCCTCGTGCTGGCCGACGAGCCGACCGGCGCCCTGGACTCGGAGACCGGCGAGTCCGTGCTCGGGCTGCTGCGCGCCCGTTGCGACGCGGGCGCCGCCGGCATCCTGGTCACCCACGAGCCGCGCTTCGCGGCCTGGGCGGACCGGGTGGTCTTCCTGCGCGACGGCAGCGTCGTCGACGAGACCCTGCGCTCGGGGGCCGACTCCCTGCTGTCGGGGCTGGGGACCGCTCAGTGAAGGCCTGGTACCACTCCTGGATCGCGGCCCTGCGGATCGCCCGCCGCGACGCCTGGCGCGCCAAGGGCCGCAGCGTCCTGGTGCTGGCCATGCTGGCGCTGCCCATCATCGGGGTGAGCGCCACCGACCTCACCCTGCGCAGCGCCCAGCTCTCCCCCGCACAGACCATGGACCGCAAGCTCGGCGCCGCCGACGCCGAACTGCGGGCCGCCAGCTTCGGCGTACCCCTCTACCAGCAGCCCGACGGGGAGAGCTACGCGCCCGTCGGCGGCTTCAAGAACTTCACGCCGCCGAAGGAGGACGAGAACCGCACCGACAACCTCAAGGCGGTGCTCCCGGCCGGCGCGCAGGGCCTCAAGAACACGACCGCCTACGGGAGGGTGCGCACCGCGAACGGGCTGATGAGCACCGAGCTGCGCGAAGTGGACGCCGCGAGCCCGCTGCTCAAGGGAATGCTCACGCTCAACAGCGGACGGCTGCCCCGGCAGAACGGCGAGATCCTCGCCACCGACGCGTTCCTGGCCGAGTCCGGGTACGCGGTGGGCGCCTCGGTCACCCCCCGCGGCATGAAGAACTCGTACACGATCGTCGGCTCCTACGAACTGCCCAACAGCCTGGGGGCCCCGCAGCTCCTCGCCCCGCCCGGGAGCCTGCTCGAACCGCTCGACCGCGCGCTGACGGAGGCGGGGCTGAACCCCCTGCACCCCAGCGACAGCTACCTCGTCAAGGTCGGCGGCGAAGGTTTCACGTGGAACATGGTCAAGGAGGCCAACGCCAAGGGCGTGGTCGTGGTCTCGCGGGCGGTCGTGCTGAACCCGCCGGCCGACTCCGCGGTGCCGTACTTCCAGCAGGAGGGGCACGACACCTACACGGGCCGGACGGGCCGGACCACCGAAATGGCCATCGCGGCGACCATCGTCGGTCTCGCCATGCTGGAGATCTGCCTGCTGGCGGGTCCCGCCTTCGCGGTCGGCGCGCGCCGCTCGCGCCGCCAGCTCGGCCTGGTCGGCGCCAACGGCGGCGACCGGCGACACATCCGGTCGATCGTGCTCTCAGGCGGCCTGGTGCTCGGCGTCATCGCCGCTGTCATCGGCACCGGGCTCGGCGTGATCCTCACCCTCTCCCTGCGTCCGCTGCTGGAGGAGAAGCTCGGCGCCCGTTTCGCCGGCTTCAACATCGTGCCGCTGGAGCTCGTCGGGATCGCCCTGCTGGCCGTGCTGACCGGCCTGCTGGCCGCGATCGTCCCGGCCATCACGGCGTCGCGGCAGAGCGTCCTGGCCTCGCTCACGGGCCGTCGCGGGGTCCGCAGGTCCAACCGGATCCTGCCGGTCCTCGGCCTGCTCGCCCTCGCCGCAGGCGCCGCGATCGCGCTCTACGGCACGGTGTCCGGCATGGGCTTCATCGTCGTCGCGGGCGGTAGCGCCATCGCCGAGCTGGGCCTCGTCGCCATGACCCCGATGCTGGTCGGCCTCTTCGGCCGGATCGGGCGCTGGCTGCCGCTCTCCCCGCGGCTCGCCCTGCGCGACGCGGTGCGCAACCGCGGGCGCACGGCCCCCGCCGTGGCCGCCGTCCTGGCCGCCGTGGCCGGCACGATCGCCGTGGCGACGTACCACGAGAGCAAGGAAGTCCAGTCCGTGCACGAGTACGTGGCCAAGCTGCCCAGCGGCTCCGGCACCGTCGTCACGAACGAGGCGGGCTCCTACCGTGACGTGCCCGCCGTCCGCGAGGCCCTCTCCCAGCAGTACCCGATCGCCGTCCGGGCCGATGTGGACCGGCTCGTCGTCGGCAAGCCCAGCTGCGAGCGCTACGGCCAGAACGTCAAGGGCTGCGGCGAGGCCGAACTCATCGTGCCCAAGGAACAGCGCTGCCCGCTGGACGAGGCCGAGCACGGTCCCGCCTCCTTCGGCCTCGAAGAGCAGAAGAAGCTGCGCAGCGACTGGCGTTGTGCGCGCGGCGACCACTACGCCCGCTACCAGACGGTCGTCGCCGACCAGAAGCTGCTGACCGCGCTGGCGGTCACCGACCCCGGCACGGTGGCGGCCCTCACCTCGGGCAAGGCCGTCTCCTTCGACAAGCGCAACGTCAAGGACGGCAAGGTCACCATCCGGCTGATCACCGACCTGGAGAAGGCCAGCGCCGCGCGCTCGACCCACAAGGAACTGCCGGGCGAGGACAAGGTGTTCCCCGTCCACCAGGCGCCGGAATCCGTCGAGGGCTACGGGATCCAGCTGATCCTGCCGCCGACCGCGGTCAAGGCCGCCGGGATCACCACCGCCCCCTTCGGCTCGTACTTCACCCTGGACGGCACCCCGACCTCCGTCCAGAAGCAGAAGCTGGAAGGCGAGATCGACCGGATGGGCACGGACGCCGAGGTGTTCGTCGAGGCGGGCTACCAGGCGCCCTCCAGCATCGTCCTGATGGCCCTGACCCTCTTCGCGGGTCTGGTCACCATCGGTGCGGCGGGCATCGCCACCGGCCTCGCCCAGGCGGACTCGGAGGCGGATCTCAAGACGCTGGCCGCGGTCGGCGCACCCCCGCGGGTGCGGCGCACCCTCAGCGGCTTCCAGTGCGGGGTGGTCGCCCTGATGGGCGTGGTGCTGGGCTGCGCGGCGGGCATCCTGCCGGGCGCCGGGCTCCGGCTCGTCGAGCGGCGCGACCTGACGCGCCTGTACGAGTACGGCGTGGCGAACGGCCATGAGGCCGTCAGCAGCCCGCCGTGGGTGCCCGTGGTGGTGCCGTGGCAGACCATCCTGGAGCTGATGGTCGTGGTCCCGCTCGGGGCCGCCCTGCTCGCCGCACTGGTCACCCGCTCCAGCGGCGCCCTGGCCCGCCGGGCCACGGGCTGATCCCGGTGCCCCCGGACAGGTTGGATCACGCCTGTCCGGGGGCACACCGTGTGAGTACGAAGGTGTGCGAGAGAATGGTCGGCATGGAGATGCCGAGTGGTGAACGGTCGCAGGACAGCCCCCCGCACGTCCTGATCCTGGGACAGGACGGGATGGCGGTCGGCGGCGCCGATGACGAGTCTCGCGAGGTGCCGGTGACGGAGATGGTCGAACAACCCGCCAAGGTCATGCGGATCGGCAGCATGATCAAGCAGCTCCTGGAAGAGGTCCGCGCCGCTCCTCTCGACGAGGCCAGCCGCGTCCGCCTCAAGGACATCCACGCGGCTTCGGTCAAGGAGCTGGAGGACGGACTGGCCCCCGAGCTGGTCGAAGAACTGGAGCGGCTCTCCCTGCCGTTCACCGAGGAGGCCATCCCCTCCGAAGCGGAACTGCGGATCGCGCAGGCCCAGTTGGTCGGCTGGCTGGAAGGCCTCTTCCACGGCATCCAGACCGCCCTGTTCGCCCAGCAGATGGCGGCCCGCGCGCAGCTGGAACAGATGCGCCGCGCGCTGCCGCCCGGCTCCGGACACGAGGACGACGAGGACGGCGGCCACGGGGCCGTCCGCTCCGGCCCGTACCTGTAGCACCGGCTCCCGCACCGCCGGGACCCCGCGCCGCCCGCGCCCCGCCGCCCCTCAACGGGGGTGGCGGGGCGCGGGCGTTCGCCCCGTCCTCAGCGCCGCCCCCGCCCCGCGGGGAGGTTCTGGATAAATGCCGGTTAAGCGGGGTCAACCAGATGAAACACAACCCCCGCATACTCGGGACATGACGTACAACGCGATCGTGTTGGCCGGCGGCGCCGCGCGACGGCTCGGTGGCGCCGACAAACCCGCCTTGAGCGTCGGTGGACGGGCCCTGCTCGACCGGGTGCTCGACGCCTGCGCCGACGCCGCGGACACCGTGGTCGTCGGCGCCCGCCGCCCCACCTCCCGGCCCGTGCGCTGGACCCGCGAGGAACCGCCCGGGGGCGGGCCGCTGGCCGCGCTGGCCGCCGGGCTGCGGCACACCGAATCCGAGCTGGTGCTCGTGCTCTCCGCCGACCTGCCCTTCCTCGACCGCGGGACCGTACGGGCGCTGCGCGCCGCCGTGACCGGCACCGGCGCGGCGGGCGCCCCGGTGGACGGGGCCCTGCTGCGCGACGCCGAGGGGCGCGACCAGCCGCTCGTCGCCGCCTACCGGGCCGAATCGCTGCGCCACGGGGTCGCCCTGCTGGCCGCCGAACACGGCGGCCTCACCGGGCTGCCGCTGCGTGCGCTGACCGCCGAACTGGAACTGGTCCGAGTGGGCGCGGCCGCGCCCCTCGCTTCCTTCGACTGCGACACCTGGGACGATCTCGCGGCCGCGCGCGCCCGGATCAGGGAGCATGGGTCCGTGCTGGACGAATGGATCACCGCCGTCAAGAACGAGCTGGGCATCGACGTCGCCGTCGACACCAAGACCCTGCTCGACCTCGCCCGTGACGCCGCCCATGGCGTCGCCCGTCCCGCCGCGCCGCTGACCACCTTCCTGGTCGGCTACGCGGCGGCGCGGGCCGAAGCCACCGGAGCCGACCCCGCCGAGGCGGTCGCCGAAGCCTCCCGCAAGGCCGCGGCCCTGGCCCTGCGCTGGGCGGCGGAGGCCGACTCCGCCGACGGGACCGGCTCGGGATGACACCCGCCGACGCCACCGACGCCGAGCGCGCCCTGGACGAAGCCCTGGCCGCGCTGAGCCGCCCCACCGCCCGACACCACCCGACCCCGGCCCGGGACACCGGCTCGGGCGCGGGACCGGGCGCCGACCCGGCCCACGCCGACGCGCCGGGTGCCGCCGCGCGTACGGCCCCGCCCCGCGCCGCGGCCGCGGCG
>NZ_JBHWLC010000059.1:0-54853 GCF_042730635.1 Streptomyces sp. NPDC059917 | reverse complement strand
GGTCGGGACCTCCTCCCGACCGGGCCGCGCCCCGCGGAACACGGTCCGGCCCCTCGGCCCGGCCCCTCCCGACCTCCGGCCCCCTCTCCGGTCTCCGGCGCGCGGCGACAGTGGAAGCGCGGGAGGAGGACGGGAGCGAACGAGAGGGAGGGAGCCGGATGAAGGCCTTCGTGCTGCGCCGGACGGGCGAGGTGGCGGTCATCGCCAAGAGCGTTCCGGAGCCGGGGCCCCGGGAGGCGGTCGTACGGATCACGGCGGCCCTCCTGTGCGCCTCGGACGTGCGCGGCGCGCGCCGCGGCCTGCCCGCCGGACCCGACACGACGCTGGGCCACGAGGCCGTCGGCGTCGTGCACGCCCTCGGGCCCGGGGCCACCGGGCTGTACGTCGGCCAGCGCGTCGCCGTCGGCGGCGGCGGCCCGCATTCCGTGAGCGACGGCAGCCTCGCCGAATACGTCCTGGTCCCGTGCCCGGCGGGCCACCCGAACGCCCCGAACGCCCCGGGCACTCCCGGCACCCCGCAGCCCCCGCAGGCCACACCGGCCCGGGAGACCCTCACCCCGGTCCCGGACGCGGTCAGCGACCACCAGGCCCTCTACGCGACGGGCCCCCTCTCCGGCGGCTTCGCGGCCGCCGAGCGCGCGGAGCTGCGCCGGGGGCGTCCGGTGGCGGTGCTCGGCCAGGGCGCGGTGGGACTCAGCACGACCATCGCCGCACGGCTGCGCGGCGCGGGCCCGATCATCGCGGTGGAGTCCGGGATCCGGCGGCAGAAGCTGGCCCTGCGCTTCGGTGCGGACGTGGTCGTGGACCCCGCCTACGAGGACACGGCCCGGCGGATCATGGAGCTGACCGGCGGGACCGGTGTGGACGTCGCGATCGAGGCGGTCGGGGCGGACGCCCGCCCCGGCGCGGCGGACACGGCCCGGCGGATCGTGTCCCGGGGCGGCCGGGTCGTGCACGCCGGCTGCGCGGCGGACACCGGGTCCGAGGGCGCCCGTACCGGTCGGATCCTGCGGCTGATCGAGAGCGGGCGGATCGAACCGACCGCGATGACCACGCACGCCTTCTCCTTCGACCGGGTCGGGCGGGCCTACGAACTGCTCGCCGGGCGCGCGGACGGGATCATCAAGCCGCTGATCGTCTTCCCGTCCCCCGGAGCCGGGTAGTCCGTTCCCGGCCCGGTCCCCCGGCCCGATCGCCCCGGCCCGTTCCCTTCCCGGCCCGCTTCAGGCGATCCGGGCCACCGGGGCGGTCGCGGCGGCGTCGTGGTGGATCGGGGTGTGCGCGCCCGTCAGCGAACGCCCGCTGCCGCCGCGTCGGCTGGCGACGATCTCGGCGGCGATGGACAGGGCCGTCTCCTCGGGGGAACGGGCGCCCAGGTCGAGGCCGATGGGCGAGCGCAGCCGCGCCAGCTCCAGCTCGGTGACGCCGACCTCGCGCAGCCGGGCGTTGCGGTCCTCGTGCGTGCGCCGCGATCCCATCGCGCCGACGTAGGCCACCGGGAGCCTCAGGGCCAGTTCGAGCAGCGGGACGTCGAACTTGGCGTCGTGCGTCAGCACGCACAGGACGGTACGGGCGTCCACCGAGGTGTCCGCCAAGTACCGGTGCGGCCAGTCGACCACGATCTCGTCGGCCTCAGGGAAACGATTCTTCGTCGCGAACACGGGCCGCGCGTCGCACACCGTCACCTCGTACCCGAGGAACTTGCCCACCCTCACCAGCGCGGCGGCGAAGTCGATGGCACCGAAGACGATCATCCGCGGCGGCGGCACGCTCGACTCCACCAGCAGCCGCACCGGCCGTCCGCAGCGGGCCCCCTCCGCGCCGATCTCCACGGCACCGGTCCGACCCCCGTCGAGCATCGCCCGGGCCTCGGCCGCCGCGGTCGCGTCCAGCCCCGGATGGCCGCCGAGCGTCCCCTCGTACGCACCGTCCGCGTGCACGAGCAACGGGCGGCCCAGCAGCTCGGCGGGCCCCTCGGCGATCCGGGCGACGGCCGCCGCCCCACCCCGCGCGGCCACGGCGAGCGCGGCCTCGAAGACGGCGCGGGCCGGGGAGTCCACGAGGACCGGGGTGACCAGGATGTCGATGGTTCCGCCGCAGGTCAGACCCACGGCGAAGGCGTCGTCGTCGCTGTACCCGAAGCGTTCCCGGACGGTTTCGCCGTCTTCGAGCGCCTGCCGGCACAGCTCGTACACCGCGCCCTCCACGCACCCGCCGGAGACCGAACCGATCGCGGTGCCCCCGCTGTCGACGGCAAGGGCCGCCCCGGGCTGCCGGGGCGCGCTGCCGCCGACCGCCACGACCGTGGCGACGGCGAAATCGCGCCCCTGCCCGACCCACCGGTGCAGCTCGTCGGCGATGTCCAGCATGCTCGATCTCCGCTCTGCCTCCGCGGTCGGCGGCCCGCGGCCACGGGAAGGGCCAGGTCGCCCCCCACTTTCCGACAACTCCCCCGATCGCGCGAGCGGATGCCCGCCTTCCCCCACGACTTCGCCACTTCCGGCCGACCGCCCGCGGGGGCGCCTTCCCCCCGGCCCGGGCACGGCAGCAATCCGTGCGAACACTCCCAGCACGATCCGCTAGGCTGTCGCCGACGGGCCCCTGCCTTCGTAGCTCAGGGGATAGAGCACGGCTCTCCTAAAGCCGGTGTCGCAGGTTCGAATCCTGCCGAGGGCACGCGAGACACGTAGGACGAAGACCCCCCGACCGCGGTCGGGGGGTCTTCGTCGTGTCAGGGGTTCGGCGGCGATGAGGGTGGCGGGGTCAGGGTGAAGCGGGCCTCGGCGCCGCCTTCGGGGCGGTTCGTGAAGGTCAGGGCGGCGGACAGGGCGCGGGCCTGGCCCTCGGCGATGGTCAGGCCCAGGCCGTGGCCCTTGTTCATGCCCTCCGTGCGGAACCGCTGCGGTCCGCTCGTCAGCAGGTAGTCCGGGAAGCCGGGCCCCGCGTCCGTCACCGTCACCGTGGCGGCGTCCACCGTGACCGTCACCGGGGCCGCCCCGTGTTTGTGGGCGTTGGCGATCAGGTTGCCCAGGATGCGTTCCACCCGGCGGTGGTCCGTCTCGACCACGCGGGAGGACAGCACGGTCAGCCGCGTGTCGGTGCCCGAGGCCCGGATCGTACGGGCCGCCAGCTCGGCGAGGTCGTAGGAGTCCAGCTCGGGGCGTTCGCTGCGGGTGTCCAACCGCGATATCTCCAGCAGGTCCTCGGTCAGGGCGCGCATGGCCTGCACCCGGTCCCGCACGAGCTCGGCGGGACGGCCCGGCGGCAGGAGTTCGGCGGCGGCGTTGAGCCCGGTCAGCGGGGTGCGCAGTTCGTGCGCGACATCGGCGGTGAAGCGGCGTTCCGCTTCGAGCTTGCGCTGGAGGGACGCCGCCATGATGTCCAGCGCGTCGGACACGGCGGCCACCTCGTCCCGGGCCCGCGCCGAATCGTCGACCCGGGCGTCCAGGTCGCCCGCGCTGATCCGGCGGGCGACCTGGGCGGTCTGGTGGAGCCGTCGGGTGATGCGGGTGACGCCGACGGCGCCGATGAGGAGGGTGCCGCCGATGGCGAGGACCGACGAGCCGAGGATGGCCCGGTCCAGGTCGGCGATGGTCTGTTCGCTGGCGCTGTAGTCGACGGCGGCGGCGATCACGCCGTCCCGGTCGGCGGGTCCGGCCGCCCACATGACCCGCTTGTTGCGCAGTTCGCCGACGCGGGTGCCGCGCCGCCCGGTCGCCGCGTACGCGCGCAGCTCCGCGGGCAGGGCCTTCGGGTCGATGCCCTCGCCGCGCGGGGTGCGTGTGCCGGCCTCGTACCCCTGCGTGATCCGGTCGAGCCGGTCCAGGGCCTTCTCGCGGGCGGCGCCGATGGTCTGGTTGGTCATGGCGCTGTGGACGAGCCCGCCGAGGAGGGCGGCGAGGCCGCAGCACATGAGGGTGATGAAGACCGCCGCCTTCCAGGTCAGCGTCGCCGTCCAGGCCGGGAGGCGGATCCGGTGCCTCATCGGCGGGACTCCCGGTCCGGGCGGATGATCTCCGTCAGGCGCGGCAGCAGGGCCTGCCGGCTCGGGCACCAGCTCCACACCTCGCGCTTCTCCGTGCCCGGCGCGCCCTCGTGGGTACGGACGATCACGTCCCGTTCGGCCAGCTCGATGCTGACGGCGCGCTCGTAGGTGTTCATGATCCTCAGGACCCGGCCGTCCCGGCAGGCGTAGATGCGGATGTTCAGGACGTCCGGCGACACCCCGAGGCCGAGGATCAGCTCGTCCTCGCCGTTCCCCGTCAGATCACGGTAGTGCGCCGAGTGCAGCGGACACCCGGCAGCCCCCGGCTGCTCGCAGTCGCCCAGCTCCTCGAGGAGGCGGTCGCGCTCGGCCGGGTCCCCGCGGCGGCCCGGTTCGGACAGCAGGTCGGCCGTGACCAGCTCCATCGGGTCCACCGCGTGCATGCCCCCCTCGCCGTCCGCGAAGCCGGGCACGGCGACGCCGACCGGGCGGTCGCCCGCGTCCGCCGCGTCCGCGTCCGGCTCGGCGGGCGGGCGCTCGGGCCACAGCCGGTACGGACCCTGCGCACGCGCCGCGGGCCGCCCGCGCTCGCCCACCACGTCCTGCGCCGTGCCGCAGCCCGCCAGGACCGGGGCCAGGGCCGTGACGGGCAGGGCGAGGAGGGCGAGCGCGGCGGCCGCGCGCCGGGGGCGCGGGATACGGCGGGGGGTCGGGGCGGCCGGGTCCCCGGCGGTCGTGCTCACGCCACGAGGTCGCCGTAGAAGATGACGTTGTTGGTGCGGTGGCCGTCCTCGATCTCGCCGCCGCAGGTCAGCAGGCGCAGCTCGGGGCGGGTCGTGTCGCCGTAGACCTTGTCCGTCGGGAAGTCCTTCTTGTCGACGTCCTCGATCTCGCGGATCTTGAACTTCGCGGTCTTCCCGTCCTCGCGCGGCACCTCGATCAGGTCGCCGAGCTTGATCTTCTTGACGTCCTTCATCAGCGCCGGGCCGTACTTCGTGTCGAAGTGCGCGACGAGCACGGAGACGCCCCGCTCGCCCGGGGTCGCCCCGGCCGCCCACCACCCGGGCACATCGGCCTCGGTCCCGGCGTCGGGAACGCCCAGCTCGCCCGACGCGTCCACCGCGAGGTCCACCATCTTCTTCGCGTCCACCCCGGCCGCGTCGATCTTCATCCCGGTGGGTCGGGACCTCGGCAGTGCGTGCGCCGCGTTCGAGGCGGGCTCGACGGCGGCGGCCGCCGTGCTGCCGACCTTCGGGTCCGGGGCCGGCCGGGCGCCGGTCCCGGCCCCGCAGGCCGCCAGCGCCCCCGTGGCGGCGAACGCCACGGCGGTGGTGAGGACGACCCGGCGGCTGCGGGAGCGGGAGCGGCTGCGGGAGCGGGTGTGGGCGTGGGCGTGCGTGGGGGTCATCGGGGTACTCCGGGCGGGGACAAGGACGGGGCGGTACGGGGGGTACGGGCGGTACGGGGGGCGGGGTCAGCGGCTGGAGCGGCCGCGGCGGAGCATCGCGAAGCCGAGGCCCGCGGCGCCGACGGCGGCCGTGCCCGCGCTGCCGGCGATCAGCGTGGTGCTGCTGCTCGCCACGCCGACGCCCTCGGCCCCGGCCCGTACCGGACCCTTCGGCGCCTTCGGCGTGAGCGTCGTCGTGACCGTGGGCTGCGGGGCCGGGGCGGCGGGTCCCGTGGGGGCCGGGGCCTCGGCGGCGAGGGCGGCGCCCACCGGGAGGGCCAGGGCGGTCAGGGCACCGGCGGCGACGGCGGCGGTACGGAAGGTGGCGCGCATGAGTGGTTCCCCTCGTCGGCGTCGCCCGTGGTCTCACGGTCCCGCGGTGTCGCGGTCCGCCGGATCTCCTGGCGACACGAGAGACGTTACGAGGGTCATGTTTTGGTAATCCCTCGGCAAGGTAACAGTTCGCCGGACGCGTGACCGCGAAGGCGTTAAGGCCCGCGGCGGGTCATTCCCGAGGACTGCTGAACCGGCCCCCGCCTAGCCCTTGAGGACGAGAAAGTCCCCCCGACCGACGGCCGGGAGGACTTCCGAGCGCGATCACGGTCCCTCCGTCAGCTGAGGCCCCGGCTGCGCTCTCCGATGCGGTCGCCCTGCGGGGTTCCCGACCTCTTCAGGGCCGCCTTCGTGTGCGCTCCGCCCTTCACCTTGCTCCGCAGTTCACCTTCGTAGCCGTGCCCCGGCCCCTTCGGCGCCCGGGACATCTCCAGCGCCTTGGCGACCGCCGCACGGTAATCCTGCTTCTGCTCTTCGCTCATCCCGCCGTCAACTCCCTCGGGGGGCATTCCATCGACCTACCGGCCAATCGGACCTATGGGGATCGTATGCAGATATGAGGATGAACGCACCCGGGCGACGGCCCCGCACGGCCGGCGGCCGACTACGGCAGCTCGGGCGTCCCGACGACCGTGCGGACCAGCTCCTCCGGGCAGGGCGTGCCGCGCGGCAGCTGGTACTTCGCCGCCACCCGGTACTCCCCCGGCGCCGGGACCAGCAGCTCGGTCCACACGTCGCCCGCGTCGTCCGGCTCCGCCTTGAAGAGGCAGCCGGAGGTGTTCGCGTACTCCCTCGGCGCCTTCACCGCGCCCTTGGCGGTCGCCGCGCCCCGCGCCTTCGAGGCATCGGTCTCCTGCGGCGGCTCGACCGGCTTGCCGGCGGCGTCGACCAGGCCCAGCCAGGGCGAGTGGGGGATCCGTACCAGCACCCGGCCGGGCTGGCGCACGTCGACGACCAGCTGGTCCGCGCCCGCGCGGACCACCGTCGCCGGGCCGGAGACCAGCGCGGTCGGCGCGTCGACCTTGAAGAGCTGCCAGTTCGCGTCGCCCCACACCTGCTGGAGGTAGGGCAGGCCCGCGCGCACCAGCTTCGCCTCGGCCTCGCCGCCGTTGTCGGGCTTGTCGGCGGGCAGCACCACGTAGTGCACGGCCCAGCGCTCCAGCCAGGTCCGGTACGTGTCGGCGGTGAGCGTGTCGTCGTAGAAGACCGGGTTGCGCTCCAGGTCGGCCTGCCGGTTCCAGCCGCGGGCGAGGTTCACGTACGAGGGGATCGCCGAGGACTCACGGTGGCTGCTGACCGGGACCACCTCGACCCGGCCGCGGTCCGCGCCCGCCTTCTGCAGCTGGTCGATCAGCGGGGCCAGCTCGCGGTTCCAGGAGGCCACGGGCGTGGTGCGGACGATGTCCATCACGCTGTTCGTGCCGATCCAGACGCTCACCCCGACGACGGCCAGCACCAGCGCGCACCAGCGGCGCGAGCGCGGGAGGGCGTGCGGGATCGCCGCGACCAGGACGGCTCCGGCGAAGAGCATGGCGAGCCGGGTGACGTTCGAGCCGATCTGGGAATCGATGGCCCAGGTGAGGAAGACCCCGAAGGCGTAGACGGCCGCGGCGATCCGCACCGTCGTCCACTCCTTCGGTACGAGGACCGCCGCCAGCACCCCGAACAGGAACGGCAGCCAGGCCGATCCGAACCCCATCGGCTGCGTCCCGGAGAAGGGGAAAAGCCACGCGGAGAGCCCGACGACGGCCACCGGGGGCAGCCCGATGGCGTACGCGCCCGGGCGCCGCCCGCTCAGGAACAGGGCGGCCGCGATCACCCCGAGGAAGAGCCCCGCCACCGGGCTGGACGCGGTCGCGAGGGCCGCCAGCACCGCGGCGACGGACGCCTTGGCCCAGCGCCGCTCGGCCCATTTGCGCGGCCAGCAGAAGGCCGCGGCGACCGCGCCGAGCGCGAAGAGGACCCCGAGCCCGAAGGTCACCCGGCCGGAGACCGCGTTGCAGAACAGCCCGAACAGCCCGGCGAGCGCGGGCCACAACGGATGCCGCACGGCGCCCCGGCAGCGGGTCAGGACCAGCGCGAGGAGACCGGCGGAGACGGTCCCGGCGATCATCATCGTGGTGCGGACGCCGAGGACGTGCATGAGGTACGGCGAGACCACGCTGTAGGACACCGGGTGCATGCCGCCGTACCAGGCGAGGTTGTACGCGGAGTCCGGGTGGCGGCCGACGAACTCGGCCCAGGCGTCCTGGGCGGCGAGGTCGCCGCCGCTGTTCGCGAAGCTGAAGAACCAGGCGACGTGGACGAGGGCCGCGAGGGCGGTCGTCACGCCGATCGGGTGCCGGTGGCCGAAGGCGACCGCGGCGCGGCAGCGGATCCCGAGCCGACGCCGGAGCCCGGGTCGGCCCGGGTCCCGCTCCGGACCCGGGCCGCCCGGTATCCCGGGCTCCCCGGGGTCGCCCGCGGCGCCACCGTCGTCCCGGTGGCGGTCGCCGTCCCGCGTCCGCGGCTCGCGGCCCTGCTCAGCGGTGGTCACTGCCGTACTCCCCAACATCCGTCCCGGTGCCAAGACGCGACCCGGCGCCCCGGGGTTGCCCGGAGCGCCGTCGGCCCGTCGCGCACCTGCTGTCAGCCGACGCGCGTCAGCTTGCTGCCGAGGCCCGGCGCGGCCAGCTCGCGCTGGAGCGCCACCGGCACCTTGACCTGGCTCGCGCCCTCGCCGACGGTCAGCACGCCCACCTGGGTGCCCGCCTTCGCCGTCTCCGGCAGCTTCGTACCGCCGTCACCCAGCTTGACGGTGACCGTGAGTCCCGACCACCCGACGGCCTGGACGTCCGCGGTCGCGACGACCGGCGTCCGACCGCCGAGCCCGTCGTCGACGTACCCGACGACATCGCCCTTCTTCACGACCGTCGCTCCCTGGAGCGACTTCTGGGTCCCGATCAGCAGCTTCCGGCTGGCGTCGACCACCGTGTCGATGATCGGCGGCTTGTGCTGGCCGAGGACGGCCCCGACGATCAGCTGGTTGGTGTTGCCGACCTTCTTCTGCGCGGCGAAGAGCAGGTTTCCGCCCGCCTTGGTCGTCGTACCGGTCTTGATGCCGAGCGAGTCGTTGTAGGGAACCAGCCGGTTCCAGTTGGGCCACGTCTTGCCGGAGGGGTCGACCCAGCTCGGCTTCTTCGTGATGTCGAGCAGCGCGTCCATCTCGACGAGCTTGAGACCCAGCTTGACCTGGTCCTCGGCGGTGCTGACCGTGGTCGCGTCCAGACCCGAGGGGTCCGTGTACGTCGTGTTGGTCATGCCGAGTTCCTTGGCGGTGGCGTTCATCTTCGCGACGAACGCCTCCTGGCTGCCCGAGTCCCAGCGGGCCAGGAGCCGCGCGATGTTGTTGGCCGAGGGGATCATCAGGGCCGCGATCGCGTCGTACTCCGAGATCTTCTGACCCTCCTGGACCGTGTCGAGGGTCGACTCGTTGTCCGTGGAGTTGTTCTTCTTGCCCTCGGTCTCGGCCGTCTTGTCGATGTCGATCATCTGACCCTTTTCCCCCTTCTTGAAGGGGTGGTCGCGCATGATGATGTACGCCGTCATCGACTTGGTGACGCTCGCGATCGGTACGGGCTTCATCTCGCCGGACGAGCCGAGCGTGCCGAGACCCGCGGCGGCCATGTAGGCCTGCCCGTCGGTGGGCCAGGGCAGGTCGGGCTTGCCGCCCTCGAAGGCGTACGAGGTCTTCGCCGTCATCTTCAGCGCCGGGGCGGGCAGCGGGCGCACCAGCTGGACGATGCCGAGGACGACCAGCAGCAGGACGAGCAGCGGGGCGTAGATCTTGACCCGGCGCACGGTGGTGCGCATCGGGCTGGGCGGCGGGGGCGGGTTGTTCGTCAGCTCGGCGAGCAGGTCGAGCGGCGGCCGGGGCGGGAGCGGCTGCTGCGTCGTCCGCTCGGAGCCGGTGTGGGTGACGGGCGGCTTGGGGGCCGTGGCGGCCGCGGGCCCCGCGGGCGGCTTCGGCGCCGGGGGCGGGGTCGCCTTGACCGGCGCCTTGGGCTCCGCCTTGGGCGCGCCCTCGCCGCGCAGCGGCACGAAGGTGCTGGGCCGCTGGCCGGGCTTGTCGCCCGCCTTGTCGCTGCCCTTGTCTCCGGCGCCGGACTTGGTGGTCGACGGGCCGGTGCCGGTGGTCCGGCCCGTGGCGTCGGCCGGGGCCGCGTCCGGGCGGACGGCGCGGAAGACGGCCGTGCGCTCGCTGTCGCTCGGAGCCTCGGGCTCGGGCTTCGCCTGCGGCTTGGCCTGCGACTTGGCATCCGGCTTCGCGTCGGACTTCGCGTCCGGCTTCGCATCCGGGCGGACGGCACGGAAGACGGCCGTGCGCTCGCTGTCGGCGGCGGCAGCCGGAGCCTTCGCGGTCGGCTTCTCGGTCGGCTCGGCGACGTCCGGCTTCGCGGGAGCCTTCGCCTCGGGCTTCGCCTCCGGCTTAGCATCCGGCTTCGCGTCCGGGCGGACGGCACGGAAGACGGCCGTGCGCTCGCTGTCGGCGGTAGCGGGAGCCTTCGCGGTCGGCTTCTCGGTCGGCTCGGCGGCGTCCGGCTTCGCGGGAGCCTTCGCCTCGGGCTTCGCCTCCGGCTCGGCATCCGGCTTCGCGTCGGACTTCGCATCCGGCTTCGCATCCGGGCGGACCGCACGGAAGACGGCCGTGCGCTCGCTGTCGGCGGCGGCGGCCGGAGCCTTCGCGGTCGGCTCGGCGGCGGAAGGCGACGGGAGGCGGGGGTCCGGGCGGGAAGCGGAATCCTTCTTCGGGGAGTTTCCACCGATGCCGGGATTACGGCGGAAGGCCTCGAACACCGGCGGCGCCTCCTCCGCGGGAGCCGGAGCAGCGGCCTTCTCGGAATCCTTGACGGGCATCCGGAACACCGAGGTGCGCTCGGGGTCAGCGGCTTCGTCCGAGGAAGCGGAATCCTCGGGAGCAGCCCGCTCGGCGCCCTTGGCCGGGGTCGGCTCCGACGCGGCCGGAGCCTCGTCAGGCGCGTCCGCCGACGCCGAAGCGGAATCCTGATCGGCGTCCGGTTCCGGGTCCTCGTCGGCTTCCGGTGCCGGGTCCTCGGCGCGGGCCGAAGGGGAGTCCGTACGGGCGACCTCGGGCGCCTCGGCCTCGACCGCTTCCGGCGCGCCCCCGTCCGCATCCGCATCCGCGTCCGCGTCGACCGCGTCGCCATCCGCAGCCGGTTCGTCGGATGTGGCCACCCATGCCGCAACCGCGGCGCGCAGGGGATCGTCCTTCCCTTCGGGAGCGGCCTCCGGATCCCGGGGGCGGAACACCGACAGGCGAGGGTCGGATTCCGCCGCCCCCGCGCCTTGCTTTACCGACTTGTCGGGGGACTCGCCCGCCACCAGTTCCTCCTCGATCGACGTCCGGCCGCTACCCGGACCGCTGTCCGAACCGTCTAACAGTGTCCCGTCTAGGGGGCATCGCCCCCGTGCTAGACGAGTACGACATACTTGCCGGTTCCCCCACAAAGCGACCAGGCACTCTCGACAGATGAATGTGAGAGGGGTCACCCTGTCACTCATCCACGCGGGGAGGCATGGATGGGCAGGAGCCGCAGAACAATTCCGGAGGAGCTTCTGCTGCTCGCTTTGGACCCGGCAACGGGCACCACGGCGCAGCCGCAGTCGCTCGACCTCGGCCTGGCCGGGGCACAGCTAGTGGAGCTGGCTCTGGCAGGACGGATAGCCCCAGACGGGGATCGTATCGCCGTGGTGATGCCACGGCCGACAGGAGATCCGACCTTGGACTCCGCACTGGAACTGCTGCGCCGTCGCGGCAGTCCGGTTCGGGCTGTCCACTGGATCGGCGGACCCCGACTGGGGCTCCGCCAGGTGTACCTCGCTCACCTGGAGCGTTGCGGCATGGTGCATGCCGTCGCGGGCCAGATGTGCGGAGTTCTGCCGACGACTCGCTACCAAGCGACCGACACGGCAATCAGCCGGGAGATCCGTGCCCGGCTGGACAGTGCGATCCGCACCGGTGTACCGCCGGACCCGCGGACCGCGGCGCTCGCCGCGCTGGCCCACGCGGTCGGACTCGGCAAGCACCTCTACCCCGGCAATGAGGGGCGTTCGTCCAGGTCCCGCCTGCGGGACCTGATTCGACACGACCCCATGGGCGGCCTCGTGGCACACGCCGTGATGGACGTTCAGAACGGTGTGGCCGCACAGCCGCGCCGCGACCGTGCTCCGGCACCGGCTTCGCAGCCGACCGCGCGCGGGGTGGCGACCAGCGTTCCGCTGCAACCGCGCCGCACGGGCGCGATGGCCCGCGCCGCCGCGCACTGATCCACCGCGCCACCAGAACGACCGCACCAACGCAGCACGCACGAACGCGTCACCGGTACACCCCACCGGACGGCGCGCGACGCACGACGAACGCCACGGCCGCCACCGGCATCCCCCAAGGACCCGGTGCGGACACCGCCAGCGCGCGGGGTGGCGAGGCCGGTCCACCGGCCCCGCCACCCCGCGCGCCTGCGTTCCCGGGCACCACAGGGCCCCCGGGCACCACCGGGCCCACCGGCCCCGCCCGGCGCCGCTGCACCACCAGGCGTACCGCGCCCCGGGTCCCGCGGAACCGTTCCGGCCCGTTCCCCAGCGAGGCCGCGCCCTTCGATGGCAGTCTGCTCATCATCAGACACGCAGAGAGACAGTAAGCAAACAGCAAGCAAGCGGAGGTGCCGTAATCGTGGCGTCCAATGTCAACCCCACCGTCCGACGCCGCCGATTGGGCATGGAGCTGCGCAAGCTCCGTGAGGACAAGGGCATGACGGCCGAACAGGTCGCCGAACGCCTGCTCGTTTCCCAGTCCAAGATCAGTCGGCTCGAGAACGGCCGTCGCTCCATCAGCCAGCGCGACGTCCGCGACCTGTGCGACGTCTACGAGGTCGAGGACCGCCGGCTCGTCGACTCCCTGATGCAGATGGCCAAGGACTCCCGCCAACAGGGCTGGTGGCACGCCTTCGGCGACATCCCCTACAGCGTCTACATCGGCCTGGAGACGGACGCGGCCAGCCTGCGGACCTACGAGCCCCAGGTGGTCCCGGGGCTGCTCCAGACGCCGGAGTACGCCCAGGCGTTGATCCGCGGCGCGCTGCCGGAGACCGCGCCGGTCGACATCGAGAAGCGCGTACAGGTGCGGATGCACCGCCAGAAGCGGCTCTCGGAGACCGACAACAGCAACGTCGACGTCGGTCCGCTGCGCCTGTGGGCGGTCATCGACGAGGCCGCCCTGCGCCGGCGCGTGGGCGACGGGCAATTGATGGTCCGGCAGCTGGAGTACTTGATAGAGCAGTCGGAACAGCCGTACGTCACCGTCCAGGTGATGCCCTTCTCCATGGGCGCGCACCCCGGCGTGAACGGCCAGTACGCCATTCTGGAATTCCCCGACGCCTCCGACTCGACGGTCGTGTACATCGAGGGCGTCACGAGCGATTTGTACCTGGAGAAGGCGAATGACGTCCAGAAGTACAGCGTGATGTACGAGCACTTGCGCGCCCAGGCACTGAATGTGGACCAGACGCGGGAGTTCATCTCCGACATCATCAACGACCACGCGGGCAAGCATCGGTAAAAGTGGAGCAAACCGGGCAGGTGGCGCTGGGCGCCGGTACGGTACACCGTCACCACCCGGCCACGGAAGACCTGGCCTGAATATGCCATCCGGACGGGTGAATGGCCCCTTCACCCGTCGGGCGGTGCCGGTAGCGTCGATCACGTCAGCCAGGAACAGGAAATTGGCTGGCGTCAATTCGGAACGACTCGCTGAACCGGAGAAAAACATGGCTATTCGACTGGGCGCCACGGAAAACTGGACGAAGTCCTCGTACTCCGGCGGCAACGGTGCGTGCGTCGAAGTCAAGTCCCCCGTCACCGAGGCCATCGCGGTCCGCGACTCGAAGGTGCAGGACGGTCCGTCCATCGCCTTCGCGCCGGGTTCCTGGACCTCGTTCGTCAACGAGGTCAACGAAGGCCGGCTGGGACAGCTCGTCTGAGCATCGCGACGAGCTCCCCGACCGACCTGCCCGCACCACCGGCAGCAGGACCGGCAAGACCCGCAGGACCCGCAGTACTGACTGGAGCCCTCTCGACTGGCCCGCCGTCCCGGCCGAGGGGGCTCGGCCATGCCCGCACCCCCGGCCCCGGCGGCGCGGACGGCCGGGGCGGGGGCCACGACCACGACACCGCCCCCTAGCGGAGCTGGTCGACGTACCGGTCCGTCCCCGGCACGGTCGGGACGAACGGCGCCACCAGCTCCACCTTCCCGCCCAGCCCCGCCGCCGCGACCTCCGCGTCCAGCCCCTGGAAGCGGTCCCAGCAGGTGCGCGGATCGGCCTCCAGGAACCACAGCAGCGTCAGCCGGGTGTCGACCCCCTCGACCTGCTTGACGTACGTCATCCGGTCGCCCGGCAGGGGGGTCGGCCGGAAGACCGTCACCATCGCGGCGGGCGAGCCGTGCAGCCGTTGCGGCAGGTGCCGCGAGCGCAGCCACTCCAGCAGCCGCGCCCGCTGCTCCGGGCCCTCCGCGTCGACGACCTGGAGGACGAGCCCGGCGTACGGGTGGTCCATCGCGTGGTAGTCCCGGGGCCCGGCGGCCCCGTCGCGGTAGACGGTCGCCTCGTGGTCCTGGAAGGCGGTGAAGACGTGCGTGCGGTCCTGGTAGACGCGCCCGTCCCGGTTCAGCCGCTTGTTGATGCCGACGGTCCACTTCATGTGCTCGTCGTAGCGGCCCTCGGTCACCCAGTACGTCGAGAGGTAGCAGCCCGCGGTCACCGGCTGGGCGACGGCCGACTTCTCCGGGTAGCGCAGCTCCTGGAGTTCGCGGGTGGCCACCCAGCGGCGCCCGGCGAACATCCACGGCATGGCCATGGCCCCCGCGTAGTAGTGGTCGTCCTCGTACCAGCGGTTGTACGCGAACTCGTGGCCCGGGTGCGGCTCGACCATGGTGATGAGCGCGTGGCCCGGGTGGACGCCGTAGGGGCCGACCGACGCGAGCGCGGCGTAGTCGTCGGGGCGGGTGTCTTCTGTCGTCATGGCACCGGTCTAGCTGATGATTCATCAGATGTGGAGTGGTGGGAGGGAGTTCAGCCCGTGGACAGGTGGGTGTCATATGCATCTTCCGCCGCTACGCTGCGCCCATCCGCCTCCCGAAGGAGTCCTCCGTGCCCGCATCCCCGCCCCCCTTCGCCGCACGGGCCGTCTCGACCGCGGGCTCGCCCGTGCGCGAGATCCTCGCCCTCACCGAGCGGCCCGGCGTGATCAACTTCGCGGGCGGGCTGCCGGCGCCGGAGCTCTTCGACACCGAGGGCCTGCGGGCCGCCTACGACGCCGCCTTCACCACCTCGGCCGCCCGGGCCCTGCAGTACTCGACCACCGAGGGCGCCCCCGAACTGCGCGCCGCCGTCGCCGCCCGGGCGAGCGCGCGCGGGCTCCCGACCGGGCCGGACGACGTGCTGGTCACCACCGGCTCCCAGCAGGCCCTCGCGCTCGTCACGGCCGCGCTGGTGGAGCCGGGGGACACGGTCCTGGTCGAGAACCCGACCTACCTGGCGGCCCTCCAGTGCTTCCAGCTGGCCGGGGCCCGCGTGGTGGCCGTGACCTGCGACGCGGACGGGATCGTGCCGGAGGCGCTGGAGGAGGCCGTGCGGCGGGAGCGGCCGAAGCTGCTGTACACCGTGCCCACCTTCCAGAACCCGACCGGCCGCACCCTGCCCGCCGCCCGCCGGGCCGCCGTGGCCGAGATCGCCGAGCGGCTCGGGACGTGGCTGGTCGAGGACGACCCGTACGGCGAACTCCGCTACGAGGGGGCGGAGATCCCCTGGCTGGCCGCGCATCCGCGGGCGCGGGACCGTACGGCGCTGCTCGGCAGCTTCTCCAAGGTCATGGCGCCCGGGCTGCGGCTCGGCTGGCTCCGGGCCCCGGCCGCGCTGCGGCGGGCCGCGGTGGTGGCGAAGCAGGCCAGCGACCTGCACACCTCGACGGTGGACCAGCTGGCGGCGGCGCACTACCTCGCCGCCAACGACCTGGACGCGCACGTGGGCGCGGTCCGGCGGGCCTACCGCGAGCGGCGGGACGCACTGCTCGCGGGGCTGCCGGGCGCGCTGCCCGCGGGGTCGCGATGGAACCGGCCGGAGGGCGGCATGTTCGTCTGGGCGCGGCTGCCGCAGGGGTACGACGCGGGGGCGCTGCTGAAGGTCGCGGTGGAGCACGACGTGGCGTACGTGCCGGGGGCCGCCTTCTTCACCGGCCCTGCGGACCCGCGCACCCTGCGCCTGTCGTTCACGACCCACACCCCCGCCGAGATAGCCGAAGGCCTGACCCGCTTGTCGACCGCCCTGTCCTGACCGGACCCCCTCGCGGCCCCACCTCGAACCCCGTCGGCGTTCGAGGCGCCCCCGGAGGGCGGACGACCCGGCCGGACCCAAGGGCTTCACACTCCGCCCCCACCCCCGTAGCCTGACGCCCCGTCAGATCCACGAGCCCTCGCCCCGCCAGGAGCCCGCATGCTGCTGCAAGGCAAGACCGTCATCGTCTCCGGCGTCGGCGCCGGACTGGGCCACCAGGTCGCCGCCACCGTCGTGCGCGACGGCGGCAACGCCGTCCTCGGCGCCCGTACCGAGGCCAACCTGGCCAAGTCCGCCGCCGAGATCGACCCCGACGGCACGCACACCGCCCACCTCCCCACCGACATCACCGACGAGGCGCAGTGCGCCGCCCTCGCCGCCCTCGCACAGGACCGTTTCGGCCGGATCGACGCGGTCGTGCACGTCGCCGCCTGGGACTCCTACTTCGGCGGCCTCCAGGACGCCGACTTCGGCACCTGGCAGCAGATCCTCGACGTCAACCTCCTCGGCACCCTGCGGATGACCCGCGCCTGCCTGCCCGCGCTCAAGGCCAACGGCGGGGCCGTCGTCATCATCGGCACGCAGTCCGCCGTGGCCGCCCCCTCCGAGGTCCAGCAGGCCGCGTACGCCGCCTCCAAGGGCGCGCTGACCTCCGCCATGTACTCGATGGCCCGCGAGCTCGGCCCGGACCGGATCCGGGTCAACACCGTCCTGCCGGGCTGGATGTGGGGCCCGCCCGTGCAGGCCTTCGTGACCTTCAGCGCGCATTCCGAGAACGTTCCGGAGGAGGAGGTGCTGGCGCGCCTCACCCAGCGGATGGCGCTGCCCGAACTGGCCACCGACGGCGACGTCGCGGACGCCGTGGCCTTCCTCGCCTCCGACCGCGCCCGGGCGATAACCGGCCAGTCGCTGCTGGTCAACGCCGGTGAGCTGATGCGATGAGGCCCGTCACAGCAGCCCTCGCACCCGGTTCCTCGGATCGTATGCTCACGCCATGAGCACTCCGAGCACCGCTCCGACCGACAACTCCATGCGCCGCGCCCTCAAGCGGGCGCGCGACGGCGTCGCGCTGGACGCGGCCGAGGCGGCCGTTCTGCTCCAGGCCCGCGGCGAGGCCCTGAGGGACCTCGCCGCCTCCGCCGCCCGGGTCCGGGACGCCGGGCTCGCCGCCGCGGGCCGCCCCGGGGTCATCACGTACTCCCGCAAGGTCTTCATCCCCCTCACCCGGCTCTGCCGCGACAAGTGCCACTACTGCACCTTCGTCACGGTCCCCGGCAAGCTGCGCCGCGCGGGCCACGGCCTGTACCTCTCCCCCGACGAGGTGCTCGACATCGCCCGCGAGGGCGCCGCGATGGGGTGCAAGGAGGCGCTCTTCACGCTCGGCGACCGACCCGAGGACCGCTGGCCGGAGGCCCGCGAGTGGCTCGACGCGCACGGCTACGACGACACGCTCGCCTACGTCCGGGCGATGGCGATCCGGGTGCTGGAGGAGACGGGCCTGCTCCCGCACCTCAACCCCGGCGTGCTGACCTGGTCCGACCTCCAGCGCCTCAAGCCCGTCGCGCCCTCGATGGGCATGATGCTGGAGACCACCGCGATCCGGCTGTGGTCGGAGCCGGGCGGCCCGCACCACGGCTCCCCCGACAAGGAGCCGGCCGTGCGGCTGCGCGTCCTGGAGGACGCGGGCCGCTCCAACGTCCCCTTCACCACCGGGGTGCTGATCGGCATCGGCGAGTCGTACGAGGAGCGCGCGGACGCGTTCTTCGAGCTGCGCCGGATCCAGCGGGCCTACCACGGCATCCAGGAGGTCATCGTCCAGAACTTCCGCGCCAAGCCGGACACCGCGATGCGCGCGATGCCCGACGCGGAGCTGGAGGAGCTGGCCGCCGCCGTCGCGGTGGCCCGGCACGTCCTGGGCCCGGCCGCCCGGATCCAGGCCCCGCCGAACCTGGTGGACGCCGAGTACGCCCTGATCATCGGCGCCGGCATCGACGACTGGGGCGGGGTCTCCCCGCTCACCCCCGACCACGTGAACCCGGAACGGCCCTGGCCGCACGTCGAGGAGCTGGCCGCGCGGACCGCCGCCGCCGGCTTCGAGCTGCGCGAACGCCTGACCATCTACCCGGAGTTCCTCCGGCGCGGCGAGCCCTGGCTGGACCCCCGGCTGCTGCCGCACGTGCGCGCGCTGGCCGACGGGGAGACCGGGCTCGCGGACGAGCACGCGCGGGTCGAGGGGCGGCCGTGGCAGGAGCCCGACGAGGGGTTCACCGGCACCGGCCGCACCGATCTGCACGCCACCATCGACACCGAGGGCCGCACCTCCGACCGGCGGGACGACTTCGACCACGTCTACGGCGACTGGGAGGCGCTGCGCGAGGCCGCGGCCCCCGGCATGGCCGCGGACCCGGGCAGCGGCGACCCCGAGCGGCTGGACACCGAGGTCCGCGCGGCCCTCGCGCAGGCCGCCGACGACCCGACGCGGCTCAGCGACGACCAGGCCCTCGCCCTGCTGCACGCGGACGGCCCGGCCCTGGACGCGCTCTGCCGGATCGCCGACGACCTGCGCAAATCCGTGGTGGGCGACGAGGTGACGTACATCGTCACGCGCAACATCAACTTCACCAACGTCTGTTACACCGGCTGCCGCTTCTGCGCCTTCGCCCAGCGCCGCACCGACGCCGACGCCTACACCCTCTCCCTCGACCAGGTCGCCGACCGGGCCGCGCAGGCGTGGGACGTGGGCGCGGTCGAGGTGTGCATGCAGGGCGGCATCCACCCGGACCTGCCCGGGACCGCGTACTTCGACATCGCGCGCGCGGTGAAGGCGCGCGTCCCCGGCATGCACGTGCACGCCTTCTCCCCGATGGAGGTCGTCAACGGCGCGACCCGCACCGGGATGTCGGTCCGCGACTGGCTGACGGCGGCCAAGGAGGCCGGGCTGGACTCGATCCCGGGGACGGCGGCGGAGATCCTGGACGACGAGGTCCGCTGGGTGCTCACCAAGGGCAAGCTGCCCACCGCCGACTGGATCGACGTCGTCACCACCGCGCACGAGCTGGGCATCCGCTCCTCGTCGACCATGATGTACGGGCACGTGGACCAGCCGCGGCACTGGCTCGGCCACCTGCGCACCCTGGCCCGGATCCAGCAGCAAACCGGCGGTTTCACGGAGTTCGTGACGCTGCCCTTCATCCACACCAACGCGCCCGTCTACCTGGCGGGCATCGCCCGGCCCGGGCCGACGGACCGCGACAACCGGGCGGTGATCGCGATGGCCCGGCTGCTGCTCCACCCGCACATCACCAACATCCAGACCAGCTGGGTCAAGCTCGGTGCGGCGGGCGCCGCCGAGATGCTGCGCTCGGGGGCGAACGACCTGGGCGGGACCCTGATGGAGGAGACCATCTCCCGGATGGCGGGCTCGGGCTACGGCTCGTACAAGTCGATCCGGGACCTGGTCGCGATCGCGGAGGCCGCCGGGCGGCCGGCCCGGGCCCGTACGACCCTGTACGGCGAGGTGCCCGAGGAGCGCCTGCGCGCGGCGCACGCCTCGGACGGGCACCTGCCCGAGCTGCTGCCGGTCCTGGAGTAGGCGGGGTTCGCCGAGCGGCCCGAGGGGCCGCTCGGCCGCGGGCCGGGTCAGCCGACGAGCAGGTCGCGCCTCAGCTCCCTCAGTTCGCGCGCGTCGATGCCGAGGCCCTTGTCGAGGTAGCGGTCGAAGGAGCCGTACTGCGCCTCGACCTCGGCGTAGCCGGCGTTCAGGTACTCGGGGCGGACGTCGAGCATCGGCTTGTAGACGGCGGCCTGCTGGGCCGGCAGGTGCGCGAGGACCGCGTCGTTGGCGGCCTTGCGGTAGTCGTTGCTGGCGAGGTAGTCGGCCATGACGGTGTCGGCCGGCACGCCGAGCGCGGTCAGCAGGGAGGCGTTCGCCCAGCCCGTGCGGTCCTTGCCCGCGGTGCAGTGGAAGAGGACGGCGCGGGAGCGGTCGTTGCCGATGCCTTCGAAGACCTGCGCGTACGCCTTCTTGCCGCCGGCGCCGCTGACCATCGCCTTCTCGGCCTCGGTCATCGCCTTGACGGCCTCGTCGGGGGTCTTGGGCAGGGTCTGGAAGGAGCCGGAGCCCGCGAAGACGTCGGCGACGACGTAGCCGGCGCCCGCCGGGACCTTGTCGGGGGCCTTGCCGCGCTCGTCCTCCATGCGCAGGTCGAAGACGGTCTTGACGTGCAGCCGCGCGAGCTTGGCCCGGTCGCCCTCGGTGAGCTTGTCGAGGGCGTCCGAGCGGTAGATCTCGCCCATCTTGACCCACTGGCCGGTGGTGGTGCGGTAACCGCCCGCGTCACGGAAGTTGGTCGTGCCGTCCAGCTTGATCAGGCGGTCGGCGAGGCGCAGGCCCTGGCCGCGGTCCGGTACGAGGTCGAACCACTGGCGGTCGGCGGCGGGCAGGCCCTTGACCACGACCTGGCCGGCGGCGCCGCCCTTCGCGACGACCTTGCCGCCCGCCTTGATCTCGACCCGCTTGACGCCCTGGAAGCCCTTGGCCCGGCCCGCGTCCCACTTCACGGTGAACGAGCCGTCGGCGCCGGCCGTGACGGTGGCGGCGGTGAACGGAACGGCCGAGCGGCCGCGCCCGTCGTGGTCCCCGTGGCTCCCGTGGGCGCTGGCGGCCGGGGCGACGAGGGCGGTGAGGGTG
The DNA here is from genome assembly GCF_042730635.1 of Streptomyces sp. NPDC059917. Classification (NCBI taxonomy): domain Bacteria; kingdom Bacillati; phylum Actinomycetota; class Actinomycetes; order Kitasatosporales; family Streptomycetaceae; genus Streptomyces; species Streptomyces sp. NPDC059917. The sequence goes on along the minus strand of NZ_JBHWLC010000059.1, from coordinate 34,013 downwards.
AGCGCGGCGGCGACGGCGGTCGCGGCGAGGAGTGCCTTCTTCATGCCGTCGAATCTGTGGGCCCGGCGCGAACGTCGCGTGAACGAAGCATGGCCGGAAACAGCCACTCCGAAGGCAAGTGGCAAAACGTGCCACTTGGCCGATCAGATGGCATGCGGAGCCGGAAGTACCCCTATTCCGGCCTTTCTCCGCACACTTACGGGCCGCTTGAAAGCATCTCTCCGAAATCGAACGGGCCGGTCCACTACAGTGCCCGCCAGAGCCAGCGGGGGGATGTGTCGATGGACATGGCGGCGCCAGACGTGACGACGGGAAGCGTGACCACCGGGAGCGTGACCACGGCCCTGTGGGGCCGGGTCGAACAGCAGGACTTCCGCAGCCGGGTGCGCGGCGCCCTGCTCGGCTCCGCCATCGGCGACGCCCTCGGCGCGCCGATCGCCGGGCTCTCCCTCGACGGGATCCGCGAGGCCCACGGCCCGCAAGGCCTGACCGAACCCGCCCCCGCCCACGGCCGGCGCGGCGCCGTCACCGCCGCCACCCAGCTCACCCTCTTCACCGTCGACGGCCTGATACGGGCCCACGTGCGCCGGGACACCGGCGCCTGGCACCCGCCCACCGACGTCCACCGCGCCTACCTGCGGTGGGCCGCCACCCAGCACGACTGGGGCCCGGACGAGCGGCGCAAGGAGAACGGCTGGCTCGCCCACGAGGAGTGGCTCTACGCCCGCCGCGACCCCGACCGCGCCTGCATGACCGGTTTCGGCGACGAGATCCTCGGCACCCTGGAGCAGCCCAAGAACCCCACCGCCCGGGACGCCGGCGCGCTGGCCCGCTCCGCCCCCTTCGGGCTGCTCGTCGGCTGGGAACCGGCCCTGGTCCTCCAACTGGCCGTCGAGTGCGCCACGCAGAGCCACGGCCACCCCACCGCCTACCTGTCGGCGGGCGCGCTCGCGGTGATCGTCCACGGCCTCACCCGCGGCGAGAGCCTCGACGCGGCCGTCCAGCGGGCCCTGGGCCTGCTCGGCTCCCGGGCCGGACAGCAGCCCGTGACCGACGCCCTCCAGCGGGCCACGGCCGCCGTGACCCGCGGCGTTCCGTCACCCGAGATCATCGCGTCGCTCTCGCCCGGCGACGGCCGCGGCGCCGAGGACGCCCTCGCCGTGGCCGTGTACTGCGCCCTCGTCGCCGAGGACGTCCGCCACGGCCTGCGCCTCGCGGTCAACCACGGCGGGGACTCCACCGCGACCGGCGCCCTCTGCGGAGCCCTGCTGGGCGCCCTGCACGGCGAGACCGCCCTCCCGGCCGCCTGGCTGGCCGACCTGGAGGGCCGTCCCACCCTGCTGGAACTCGCCGACGACTTCGCCCTGGAGATGACCCAGGGCCCCGCCCTCCACGGCCCCACGACCCCCTCCCCGAGCTGGCTGACCCGCTACCCCCGAGCCTGACCACCCCCACCGGCGACCGGTCGTGCAGCGCGACGCGTTCATCTCGTACAGCCACAAGCAGGACGCCGCGCTCGCACAGGGGCTCCAGCGGGGACTGCACCACCTCGCCCGGCCCTGGACGCGCCGCCGAACCATCAGCGTCTTCCGCGACACGACCAGCCTCGCCGCCACCAGCGACCTCGGCGGATCCATCAAGAGGGAGCTGGCGAACTCCCGCTACTTCATCTACCTGGCGTCTCCGGCGGCCGCCGAGTCCCGCTGGGTCCGCGAAGAGGTCGAGTTCTGGATCACCCACCGCTCCATGGAACGCTTCCTCATCGCGGTCAGCCACGGAACCATCACCTGGGACCCCGGTGCCCGCGACTTCGACTGGGAGAGGACGGACGTCTTTCCGGACGTCCTGCGCGGCCGCTTCACCACCGAGCCCCTGTGGGTGAACCTCGCGGGCATCCGGGAGAGCGGTGAATTCTCCCTGCGACGACCCGAGTTCCGCGATGCCGTCGCCACCCTGGCCGCCCCGCTCCACGGGCGCACCAAGGACGCGCTCGACGGCGAAGACTTCCGTCACCGCCTCGCGACCCGCGTCCTGCGCACCGCCGTCGTCACCCTCGCCCTGCTCCTGGTGGCCGCACTGGTCGCCGGCGCCTTCGCCTGGCAGCAGCGCGAGACCGCCCTGGCCCGCGCCCGCACCTCCGCCTCGCTGGCCCTGGCCGCCCGCTCCCTGGAGATGGCGGGCTCCGATCCCCGCAAGGCGGCCCGGTTCGCCCTCTACGCCGACGAGGTCGAGCCCACGGGCGAAGCCGCACAGGCCCTGGGGCGGGCGGTGACCGTGAACGGCCCGGTCATCGGGCGAGCCCGGACGGGCACCCCCCTCGCGAACCCGCAGCGGTTGAAGCGCGAGGAGTTCACCGACGACCGCGGGCTCGTGCTGCACGACGCCGACGGGGGCACGGACGTCTGGCGGGTCGGCGCCGCGGGCACGGACGCCCTCCAGCGGCTGGGGCACCTGCCCGTCGCCATCAGTCGGAAGCCCGGCTCCACGGATTCCGTGGTCGTCACCGCCGACGGCGCCGAGGCCGCGGTCTCCCAGGCGGCCAAGATGTCCCTGTGGGACCTGCGCACCGGCAAGCGGATCGGCGCCGAGATGGCGGTCGAGGACGGCAACCCCCGGTTCCTGACCTTCCTCCCGGACGACGTCCACGCCCTGGTCCAGTGGGAGAGGGACGTGTCCCTGGTCGACACCCGGAGCTGGGAGAGCGTCCAACGCGTCCCGCACGTCGCGGATCCGAACGCTCGCATCGGCATCAGCGGCGACCGCACCACCATCGGCGTGCCCGACGCCGACGCCGCGACCATCTGGCGCTGGTCGAAGGGGAAGCTGGTCAAGCAGCCGCACGAGTTGGTCGCCTCCCGGATGGGCTCCGTGGCGCTCAGCCAGGACGGCGCCAGGGCCGCCGCCACGGACGCGGACGGACGCGTCCACCTCCTCGACATCGCTTCGGGCCGTGCCGCCGAGAGCACCACCGTCGTCCCGGGGGACGCCGGAGCCCTCGCCTTCAGCCCCGACGGCCGGCTGCTCGTCCAGGTGGTCCCGAAGGGCAACGACTCCTCCCTCCAGTTCTGGGACTCCGAGACCGGCGAGGCCCGCGGCACCTGGGCGCTCGACGGCCAGACCCTGGCGGCGGACGCCGACCGCTCCGTCTTCAACGACCCCTCCGGCCGGATCCTGACCTTCGGCGGCGACGGCTCCCTCGTCCGCCGCGACATCGACGTCGCGTCCTGGCGGCGGATCCTCTGCGGGGTCGTGTCCGACCCGCTGAGCAAGACCGAACACGACCGCTACCTCTCCGAGTTGGACGTCGCCGCGCCCTGCCCACCTCGCGCGTGAGCCCGTACCGTGACCCCACCCACGTCACGGAGGTCTCTGTACACATGCCGAGCACACCGAACCCGCGGATCGCCACCACCATCTTCCTCACCGACCGGACCGTCGCGCCCGTGCCGCTCGCCCGCGCCCTGGAGGAGCGGGGGTTCTCCGGGCTCTACCTGCCCGAGCACACCCACATCCCCGTCAGCCGCGACACCCCGGCCCCGATGGGCGGCGCGCTGCCCGAGGAGTACGGGCGCACCGTCGACCCGTTCGTGGCCCTCGGGCAGGCCTCCGCCGTCACCGAACGGCTGCACCTGGGCACCGGGATCACCCTGGTCGCCCAGCACGATCCGATCGGGCTGGCCAAGCAGATCGCCACCCTCGACCACCTCTCCGGCGGCCGCTTCACCCTCGGCCTCGGCTACGGCTGGAACGTCGAGGAGGCCGCCGACCACGGGGTGCGGTGGCGGGAGCGGCGCGAGCTGGTGCGGGACCGGATGGCCCTGATGCGCGCGCTGTGGGCGCCGGAACCGACGGCGTACGCGGGCCGGTTCTCCGGGGTCCGGGCCAGCTCGGCCTTCCCCAAGCCGGTCCAGGCCGCCCGCGAACTCGCCCCCGGCGTCCCGCTGCACGGCCCCCGCACCCTGATCGGCGGCCAGGCCGGGCCCAAGCTCTTCGCCGCGATCGCCGACCACGCCGACGGGTGGATGCCCATCGGCGGCGGCGGGCTGACCGAGTCCCTGCCCGCGCTGCGCGCGGTGTGGGAGGCGGCGGGGCGGGACCCGAAGTCCCTCCAGGTGGTTCCGTACGCCGTCCGGCCCACCCCCGGGAAGCTGGCCCACTACGCCGCCCTCGGCCTCGACGAGGTCGTCCTGCAACTGCCGTCCGCGGACGAGTCCGAGGTCATGCGGACACTGGACGAGTACGCCCAGTACCTCTGATGCGCGTCGGTCACACCCCGAACGACCCCCGGCCCCGGCCCTCTTGACCCGCGCACCTAGACTTCCCGTCGGAAATCAGCCACGGGCGGGAAACGGCCCGCACACGCGACGGACGGGGGCCGGGCCGGGATGCAGAACTCCGATCTCGACGTGTCTCAGGACGACCTCGGCCGACTCGCCGACGACCTCGACGCGATGCAGTCGTACCTGGAGGAGCAGACGCGCCGCATGGACGGGGTCGTCGACGCCGTCGCGGCGGGCTGGCAGGGCCCCACCGCCACCGCCTACCGCAGTCTCCACCGGGGCGTGGCCGAGGACGCCGTCCGCATCCGCCAGGTCCTCGTCCTGCTCGAAGCGGCCACCCGGGCCAGCCGGGACGGTTTCACCGAGCAGGAGCTGGAGACCCTGTCACGGCTCAAGAAGATGCAGGACGGCGAGGACGTCCCCGCGGCGGCCCGCGCCCTGGAGTCGCCCGACCCGGCCCCGGCCGCGCCGCCCGCGCGTCCCCAGAGCCGGATCCTGGACATGTGAACCACGGGGGATCAGCAACACCATGACGGACGACGACCGCATCACCGTCGACTTCGCGACGCTGCGCAGGCTGTCGGGCGAGCTCGAAAGCATCCTCAAGACGCTCAACGAGAAGCTCGACGGCCTGTACGAGCGCACCACCAAGGTGGTGCTGAGCTGGGACGGCGAGGCCCGCGACGCCTTCGTCGACGAGCTGGACAAGTGGGACCGCTCCGCCCAGGACCTCGTCGCGGCCCAGGCGTGGCTGCACGAGGTGGTCGTCAAGGGGCACCTCAACTACGACGCGGCCAACCGCTCCGTGCTCCGCGGCTGGGGCGGTGGCGCCTGATGGCCGGACCGAACGCCGCCGGCGCTCCCGCCGGTCCCGCGCAGCCGCCCGGCGGCCCGGGCTCCATCGACGTCAAGCCCAGTGACCTGTGGCGGGTGTCGGGCCACATCGCGCAGCAGCAGGGCGTGATGCACACCGGGGCCAAGAACCTGATCACGGGCCTGCAGAAGTACCCGGACGCGGGCGGCGCGGGCACGGACGCGGCCCGTTTCTCCCAGGCCTACATGAAGACCGGCAACCGCTGGCTGGAGGTCTGGGGCAAGGGCGTCCTGAGCATAGGCGGCGCCGCCGTCGGCTTCACCGAGACCGCCAACGCCTACTCCCGGGCCGACGCCGCCGCCCACCCCAAGCCCGGCCAGGCCGCCGAGACGCGACCGGTGCCCGCCGTCACGGACAGGACCCCGGACTACGGCAAGGTCCCCGACCTCAAGTGGGGGGACCACGACGGCGGCGACGACTTCATCCGCAGCGTGCTGGAGATGATCCCCGAAACCGTACGCGGCATCCTCCAGCCGGTGCTGAAGAAGGCCCTGCGCATCGGCCGCCTCGCCGACGTCTTCCCCGAGCCGCAGCAGCACTACCTCAACTCGCTCTCCCAGACCTGGTCGAACACCACGATGTGCCTGGGCCAGGTCTCCGGCACGCTGACGGCCGAGGTCTCCACCATCACCAATCCGCAGCAGGCGGACTGGGAGAACGCCATGAAGACGTTCTGCAGCGCGGTGTGGGGCACCTCAGCCTGGGGGAAGACCACCGCCGGCTACCAGTGGGCCCACAGCTCCGGCCACGGCCCGAGCGCCGCGCCGACCGGCAGCCAGCCCGTGATGACCGTCCTCTTCGACACCGCCATGGAGATCAGCAACATCCTGCGCGAGTACGCGGAGGCGGCCGTCAAGCTGAACCACGAGATCTGGGAAGAGTTCGTGAAGGCCGCCAAGCAGGCGGCCAAGGAGGTCCTGGAGGACGTGGACCTCAAGGACGGCTTCGGCATGAAGGACATCAAGGGCCTGGCCAAGGGCCTCGGCAAGGCCGGCAAGATGCTGCTGGACTTCGACGTCCAGCTCGTCCTCAAGCTGGACACGGCCGCCATCAACCGGATCGTCGACACCTACACGCACACCCTGAACGGGCTCACCACCCGCGTGGACAACAAGCTGCCCGCCCTGGACGAGGCCTTCCTCAGCGCGCCCAAGTTCGAAGCGGGCGTCGCCCGCGCGCACGGCTTCGGTGCGCGCGCGCTCAACGAGTTCAAGCACGAGCAGAAGTGGACGGTCCAGGACAAGGACGGCAACCAGGCCTTCGACCTGGCCGGCAACGAGTACCTGGGGGGCGGCCACACCCTCGACAAGCACGTCGGCAAGACCGACGAGCAGCTCGCCCAGCGCCTGCGCGACCAGTCCGACCCGCCGACCGCCGCCTGGCCGCACAACAAGCCGAAGATCGGCGGCTCCTCGACCTTCACCGACTACGCGCACGCCCAGTCGCTGACGGAGTACAACCTCAAGAACCGCCGCTCCGAGATCCAGGCCTGGCTCACCGGACCGCCGCCGCCCGCCGAGGGCACCAACAAGGACTTCACCAGTGCCGCGCCGAACGGCGAGAACAGCGGACGCTACGTCTCCAAGCAGCCCGACCCCGCCCACCCCGGGTCCGGCTACAAGGACAACGGCCTGAACGCCAAGGCCGTCGACGTGAAGAACGTCAAAACGGTGCTCAAATACGACTCCCGCCTCGATCCGCCGTACATCATCTACACCTCGATGCCCGCGCCGTGACCGGACCCGACCAGCCGCCTGGACCCGCGATGACCACGCCCGACACGCCCCATACGCCCGATGCCCCCGGTGGGCCCGCCGCCGCCTGGGAGGGCGCCGCGCTGCGGCTGCTCGACGACCCGTACGTCTTCGCCTCGGTCGGGCCGCGACTGCGCCCCGACTGGGCCGAGGACGTCCTCGCCGTGCTGCGCCGCGAGCAGGCCGACCCGCGGGGCTGGATCGGCCTCGACTGGGACCGGGACGGCGAGGAGCGGGCCGCGGCCGGCCCCTCCTTCCCCTTCCGCGCGGACCTCGCCGCCGCCGCCCTGCCCGCGACGCTGTACCCGCTGGAGCGCGCCGCCGCGACGGACCTGCTCGCCTCGTTCACCCAGGAGTGGACCTTCGAGACGGCCCCCCTGTACGGACGCACGGCCGCGGCGCTGGAGGCGGTGCGGGAGGACGCCCGCACCCTGCTGCGGCGCTTCGACGGGGGCGGGGCGGGATCCCCCGCCTACTGGACCACCTCGCCGTCCGCCCGTACGAGCGCCCACCCCGACTTCCTGCGGGAGCGCCTGACCGGTGGCGGGGCCCGCTGGACCGACTACCTCGAAGAGCTGGGCCTGGTCGTGGTGACCGCGGCCGAGGTGGGCGTCTTCTGGTCCTTCAACGCGCAGTGAACCGGCCGGAATCCGCCATCGGGAGACAATGACCCCATGCTCACCAGATCCGCCAGCTACCCCGACCGGGAAACCGCCCAGTGGGCCACCCAGCGCGTCGTGACCGCCAACGAGCAGGCCATCCACCGCTGGCTGGCCCAGGGCACCCGCCAGCGGCTCACCCTCGAGGCCGCCTGGCCCTCGCGGGAGGAGCCCGTCGGGCGGGTGCTGCTCGAAGCGATGCTGCTCGCCGGGCGCGACCCGGTCGACGTCCGCGCGGCCCGCATCGTGCTGCGACGCGAGCCGGCCGGCCCGCACGGGTTCGTCGTACTGACCACCGTCCCGATCTACCTGTAGAGGCCCGTCCCCGTGTCCATGAAGCCCCTCGAACACGACCGGCGCTACGGCGAGCTGGACCAGGTCATGCGCGCCTACCTCGGCCAGCCCGCGGATGACACGCCCGAACGGCGCAGCACCGCCCTCGACGCCTACCTCCGCCACACCTGGCACACCCGCCCCTGGGCGATCGCCGAGGCGGAACGCCAGCTGCGCGAGTACGCCCGTACGCCCCCGGGCCGGCTGCGCCTGAGCCTCGGGGAGTACTACGCGGTCCCCGACACCGGCATGCCGGAGTCCGCCGTCGGCGCGTGGCTGCTCGTCCTCGCCGACCACCTCAAGGCGAGCGTCGAGAACGGCGAGGTGCCCGAGCCCGCGACGCCGCGGACCCACTGGGAGTGGCACGCCCGCTTCCCGGAGACGGGCCAGCTGCTGGGCGGCTGGTTCTCCCAGGACATCGTGGACCAGTTCGACGACCACGACGCGGCCATCGCGGACTACGCCGCGACCACCCACCCCCACCTGGTGGCCCGCCTGGTCGGCGAACTGAACGAACTGGTCGCACTCCCCCTGGAGGAGAGCGACTACGCCGTGGCCGTGGCCGAACTGGGCATGGAAGTAGGCGTCCCGGAACCCTTCTCCTACGGCGCCTGGCTGAGCCTGGTAGCAGCAGACCTGACGGCCTGAGGAGAGCGGCGGGCGGCGGGCGCGGCTTCGCCGCGATTGGCCGGCGGCTTCGCGTATCCGGGGTCGGGGAGGGTCCGGGGGCTGCCCCCGCGAAGCCGCAGGCAAACGCGGCGAAGCCGCGCCCACCCCCGCCCAGCCACCCGGCTCAGTGCGGCGCAGGTAGGGCCAGCGATATGAACGGGATCGTGTCGCCCGGTAGGAGGTAGGTCTCGATCTCCTCGAAGCCCAGGCTGCGGGCGAAGGCCAGGCCCTCCGTGTTGCTCGCCAAAACGACCGTTTCCGTGCCGGCTCCGCCCAGGGTGGCCGCCACTTCGAGGCAGCGGTCGTACAGCTTGCGGCCGAGGCCCTGGCCCCGGTGGGCCGGGAGGATGCGGGCGATCACGGTCGTATTCGGCGTCTCCTCGTCCGGCGGGCGCACCGTCGAGCAGCCGACCGGGACGTCGTCGAGGTACGCCACCTCCAGGCGGTACCGCTCGCGCCGCTCCCGCAGCTCCTCCAGGGAGAGCGGGGCCGTGGGGATGATCGCGTTGTGGACGTACCGCCAGTGCTCGAGGGTCGTCTCGGTGTGCGGGCTTTCGAAGCGCAGTGTCTGCATGGGCCCCATCGCTACCGCCCGCCCCGGTTGCTACGCCAGGGACTTGCGGGCGGCCTTCGCGGCTGCCTTGACCGCCTTGCGTTCCTTGCGTTCGGCGCCGATGCCGCCGAAGAGGGCCAGGCCCGTGACGGTGACGCGGGGGGAGCCGGGGGTGCCGGGGCCGCTCGCGCGGTCGCCGAAGCCGCCCAGGATGCCGATGCCCTTGACCTCGCACTCCAGGTCCGGGGGGACGACCACGGACATGCCGCCGAAGAGCGCGAAGCAGCGGATGTTCGCCTCGGCCCCCTCGAAGTGCGCCTCGCGCAGGTCGATGACCCCGCCGCCCCAGAGGGTGAAGGCGGTGAAGGTCCGACCCACCGTCCAGTGGCCGCGCCGCGCGAAGCCGCCCCAGACGGCGAAGGCGCCGGAGGACGTCGCCCGGCCGCCCGTGCGTTCGACCCAGGCGTTCGCGGCCCGGGCCGGGACGGCGGCGGAGCCGGCGACCGAGGGCAGGTCCCGGGTCAGGGTCGCCAGGTCGCCGCGGGTGCGCGCCTTCAGGGCCGCGCCGAGGCGCTCGTCGAACTCCTCCATGTCCAGGCGGCCCTCCGCGACGGCCTCGCGCAGCGCCTCCGCCACCTCCTCGCGCTCGGCGTCGGAGACACGCATCTCGGGAGACTGCACTTCAGGGAGTCGGTTCGTCATGTACACACCCTATGGAGGCGGGCTCCCACCCGGCCAGTTCACCCTCCGTACAGGGCGTCTATCTCGGCCGCGTAGCGCTCGGTCACCGCCTTGCGGCGCAGCTTCAGCGTCGGGGTCAGGGCGCCCGACTCCACGGTGAACTCCCCGTCCAGGACGTGGAAGGCGCGGATCCGGGCGGGTCGCGAGACCGAGGCGTTGGCCTCGCTCACCGCGGCCTCCACCAGCGCGCGGACCGCCGGGTGCGCGGACGGCGCACCCGCCAGGTCGAGGCCCTCGCGGGCCGCCCAGGCCGCGACCTCCTCCGTGTCCAGGGCGATCAGGGCGACCGGGTGGGGTCGGTGGTCGCCGACCATCACCGCGCGCGAGACGAAGCGGGAGCGCTGGATGGCGAACTCCACTTCCGTCGGGGTGATGTTCTTGCCCGATGAGGTGATGATCAGTTCCTTCTTGCGGCCGGTGATGCGCAGGAACCCGTCCTCGTCCAGCGCCCCCAGGTCCCCCGTGTGCAGCCAGCCCTCGCCGTCCACCGTCTCGGCCGTGGCCCCGGCGTTCGCGTGGTAGCCCGGGAAGACCATGGGGCCCCGGGCCAGCACCTCCCCGTCGTCCGCGATCCGCACCTCGCAGCCCGCTATGGGCCGCCCGACCGTCCCGTACCGCACGGCCGCCGGGTGGTTGAGGCTGATCACCCCGGCGGACTCGGTCATCCCGTACCCCTCGAAGACCGCGATCCCGCAGGCCCGCAGGAAGTCCAGGGTCGCGGGCGCGATGGGCGCGCCGCCCGTCAGCGCCCACTGCAACCGCCCGCCGAGCGCTCCCCGCACCAGGGAGTAGAGGGACTTCTCGGCCGCCTCGTACGCGTCCCGCGAGGCGGCCGGCAGCGCGCCGTCCGCCGCCGCCACCCCGAGGCGGACCGCCTCCTCGAAGCGCTCCCGGCCACCCTCCTGCGCTTCGGCGAGCGAGAGCACCACCGAGTGCAGCTTCTCGAACAGCCGCGGCACGGACGGGAGGTGCGTCGGCCGGGCCTCGGCCAGCTCCGAGATGACGTCCTCGATCCGGCCCCCGAAGTACGCCAGCTCCCCGCCCTCCAGCAGGGTGGTGAACTGGATCAGCTGCGCCAGCAGGTGGGCGAGCGGCAGGTAGAGGTACGTCGAGTCGCCCGGGCCGCCCTTGATCAGCGGGAGGGTGGCGTCCTGGATGGCGCCGAGGTTGCCGTGCGTGAGGCGACAGCCCTTGGGGAGGCCGGTGGTGCCCGAGGTGTAGACGATGGAGGCGTCGTCGTCCGCGCCGACCGCCGCCGCGCGGGCGTCGAGCTCCTCCGCGGTCGCGCCCGCGGGTGCGAAGGAGGACAGGAACGGGGTGCGGACCCGCGACGGATCCACCGCGTCCACCGCGTCCGCCGCATCCGCCACGTCCGCCGCGTCCGCCCGGTCCATCAGGACCACCTCGCGCAGGGCCGGCAGCCGCTCCCGCAGGGCCGTCACCCGCGCCGCCTGCGCCTCGTCGTCGCAGACGACGACCACCGACCCCGAGTCGGAGAGCACCCAGGCCAGTTCCTCCGCGCCCGCCGTCGGGTACACCGGCACGATGACCGCCCCCGTCGCGAGCACCCCGAAGTGGGTGCAGGTCCACTCCGGCCGGGTCTCGGCGAGCACGGCGACCCGCTCGCCCGGCGCCACCCCGAGGGCCAGCAGCGCCCGCCCCGCCTCCCCGACCAGGGCGTCCAGTTCGGCGTACGTCCGGGTCCGCCAGCCGCCCGCGCGCCGGAAGCGCTGGGCCGGCTCCGGCCCGTACCGCCGTGCCGTCCAGCGGGTGAACACCGCCAGCGTGTCCGGTCGCACAGCATCCATCGGTATCGCCTCCAGGGCTACCAGCGGGTACGGGGGTACGTACGGACGACGCTAGGCAGCCGATCGCCCCCGGGGACATGACCGGAAACGTCACCCCGGCTGACCCCAGCGCTCATTGCGGCTACCGTCGCGGGCATGGGGAGGCGGACGGTCACCGTGCACCAGGTGCGCGCCGTGCTCGCGGGCGCGCGCACCACCGGAGTCGACGTCGTGCCGCTGCTCCAGGAGGCGCAGATTCCACCGCTGCTGCTGGGGGACGACCGCGCGCGCGTCACGCCCGCGCAGTTCGCCCGGCTCTTCCGCGCCCTGTACCGGGTCACGCAGGACGAGTTCCTCGCTCTCGGCACGGCCCCGAGCCGCCCCGGCACCTTCGCCATGATGTGCCGCGCCTCGCTGGGCTGCCGGGACCTGGGCGCGGCGATCGAGCGCGGGGCCGCCTTCTACCGGCTCTTCCCCGGCGGCCCGGAACTGACCCTCGAAGCCGCGGACGGGCTGGCCTGGTTCGGGGTCCACAACGACTTCGGGCGGGACGAGGACCGCTTCCTCACCGAGTGCCTGCTCGCGATCTTCCACCGGCTGTGCAGCTGGCTGATCGGGCGGCGCATCCCGCTCGCCCACGCCTCCTTCGGCTATCCCGCGCCGCCCCACGAGGACGAGTACGCCCTGCTGTTCGACTGCCCGGTGCGCTTCGGGCAGGCCCGCACCGGGGCCGCCTTCGACGCGCGCTGGCTCGGCGCACCGCTCGTACGGGACGAGGCCGCGCTGGACGCGATGCTGCGCCGCGCCCCCTTCGACCTGCTGTCGCGCCCGGAGTACGGGACCACGGTCGCCGAGCAGGTGCGCCGGGCGCTGGCCCGGCAGCTGCGCACGTCCCCGCGCCTGCCGGAGGTCGCGGAGGTGGCGGGGCGGCTCGCGGTGTCACCGGCGACGCTGCGGCGACGGCTGCACGCGGAGGGGACCTCGTTCCAGCAGCTCAAGGACCACGTACGACGGGACGCGGCGATCGCCGGGCTGGCCGAGGGCGGGGAGCCGATCGCGGAGTTGGCGGCGCGGCTGGGGTTCTCCGAGGACACCGCCTTCCACCGGGCGTTCCGCCGTTGGACGGGCACCACCCCGGGCGCCTACCGCGCGCGCCCGACGCCCCTCGAGGTCCCGATGGGCGAGCCGCCCGGTCCCTCTTTCGGGTGAAGTCACCGGCGTGCCCGCCACCGGGTGGGCCGGGATCGGGGGGTCGGGTGGGCAAGGGTGGGGCACCCGGTCAGTGACCTTCCTACCGGTCGGTCGCGACGGTCCCCCGCACACCGCACCCGCACGCCCCACCCGGCCCCTCGGGAGTACCGCCCATGCGCATCCGCAGCACCGCACCCGCCCTCGCGACCGCGACCGCCCTGACCCTGACCCTGGCCCTGGCCCTGCCCGCCCTCGCCCCGACCCCCGCGAGCGCCGCCCGCGCCCCGGTCGGGGCGGGCGACCGCGCCGCCCGGCCCGGCGACCTGCTCTCCGCCGCCCCCTCGGCCTTCCGCCCCACACCGACCCAGTCCACCAACACCCGCGCCTGGAAGATCAGTTACCGCTCGACCAGCGCCGACGGCGCCCCGAACGTCGTCTCCGGCACCGTGATCGTCCCGCAGGACGGCCGCAGCGGCCCCCGCCCCCTGGTCGGCTACGCCGTCGGCACGGTCGGCCTCGACGACTCCTGCGCCCCCAGCGCCCACCTGCCCAAGGGCACCTCCGCGGAGGGCGGCATCATCCAGCGGCTGCTCCAGCGCGGTTGGGCGGTGGCCGTCACCGACTACGAGGGCCTCGGGACGCCGGGCCCGCACACCTACAGCGTCGGCCCCTCGGCCGGTCACGCCGTCCTCGACGCGGCGCGCGCCGCCCAACAGCTGCCCGAGGCCGGTCTGTCGACCTCCGGCCCGGTCGGCCTCCTCGGGTACTCGCAGGGCGGCCAGGCCACCGGCTGGGCGGCCGAGCAGCAGCGCGCGTACGCCCCCGAACTCCAGGTCAAGGGGGTGGCGACCGGCGGCGTCCCCGCCGACCTGCGCAAGGTCGCGGCCGCCAACGACGGCCGGGCCGGGTCCGGCCTCGTCCTCATGCTCGCCGCGGGCCAGGACGCGGCCTTCCCGGAGCTGAAGCTGGACTCCTCCCTCAAGCCCGCGGGCAAGGACCTGGTCGACTACGTCAGGACCCACTGCGCCGCGATCGACACCACCGTCGGCGCCTTCAAGCGGATGGCCGACCTGACCACGACCGACCCGCTGACCCTGCCCGACTGGCAGGCTCGCCTGAACCAGTCAAGGCTCGGCGGGAGCGCGCCCGCCGCGCCGGTGTACCAGTACCACGCGATCAGCGACGAGTTCATCCCGTACGCCGTCGCCCAGCAGCTGCGCGCCGACTGGTGCGCCAAGGGCGCGGACGTCCACTGGCGCGCGATCTCGAACCGCGGCCACATCACCGGAGGGGCCAACGGCGCGCCTCCGGCGACCGACTGGCTCGCCGACCGCTTCGCCGGACGCCCCTCGGACGGCAACTGCGCGACCGCCGGGCCCGGCGCCGTCAGCGGCGGTGGCGGTGGCGGTGGCGGACGTGAGGGCTCGGGTCAGCAAAGGTGAGCTGCCCGGTCAGCGACCTTCCTACCGGTCGGTCACTACGGTCTCCTCACCACACCCCCCACCGGACCCCTCGGGAGAGCCGCCCCATGCGCATCCGAAGCACCGCGCTCGCCGCCGTCGCCGCCCTGGCCCTGGCCGGCGCGATCCCCGCCACCGCCACCGCCACCGCCCAGCCGACCGCTGAGCCCACCGGTCGGCCCGGCGACGTGGTCGCCGTCGCCCCCTCGGCCTTCCACCCGCTGCCGGACCAGCCGACCAACACCCGGGCCTGGAAGGTGCATTACCGCTCGAGCACCGCCGACGGCACCCCCAACGTCGTCTCCGGCACCGTGATCGTCCCGCAGGACGGCCGCAGCGGCCCCCGCCCCCTGATCACCTACGCCGTCGGCACGGTCGGCCTCGACGACTCCTGCGCCCCCAGCAACAACCTCCCCAAGGGCACCAGCGCGGAGGCCAACCTCATCCAGCAACTCACCCAGCGCGGCTGGGCGGTGGTCGTCACCGACTACGAGGGCCTCGGCACCCCCGGCCTGCACACCTACACCGTCGGTCGCTCGGCCGGACACGCCGTCCTCGACGCGGCGCGCGCCGCCCAACGGCTGCCGGAGGCCGGTCTGTCGGCCTCGGGCCCGGTCGGCATCATGGGCTACTCGCAGGGCGGCCAGGCCTCCAGCTGGGCGGCCGAGCTGCAGGGCTCCTACGCACCCGAACTCCAGGTGAAGGGCACCGCGACGGGCGGGGTGCCGGCGGACCTGCTCAAGGTCGCGGCCGCCAACGACGGTTCCTACGGCTCCGGTCTCGTCTTCATGGCCGCGGCGGGCCAGGACGCGGCCTTCCCGGAGCTGGAGCTGGACTCCTACCTCAACCCGGCGGGCAGGACCCTGGTCGACCAACTCAAGACCACCTGCGTCGCCGCCGGGGCGGTCACCGGCTCCTTCAAGCGGATCGCCGACATGACGACGACGAACCCGCTGTCCCGACCCGACTGGCAGGCCCGCCTGAACCAGTCCAAGCTCGGCGGGAGCGCACCGGCCGCGCCGGTGTACCAGTACCACGCGCTCGGCGACGAGCTCATCCCGTACGCCGTCGGCAAGCAGCTGCGCGCCGACTGGTGCGCGAAGGGCGCGGACGTCGACTGGAACACGATCTGGGTCGGCGGCCACGTCACCGGCGCGATCAGCCAGTTCCTCGGGGCCGGCAACTGGCTCGCGGACCGCTTCGCCGGACGTCCGGCGGCCGGCAACTGCTGAGCGCGCCGCGAGCCCTGCCGGGCGGCCCCGCCGGTCACTCCCCGGCGGGGCACGCGCGCGTACCCCGGGCCAGCTCCCCCTCGACGAGGAAGGCGTTGACCCGCTCGCGCACGCATCCGGAGTGGATGTAGGCGGCGTGCCCGTCGCCCTTGTAGTCCAGCACCACCGCCGAGCCGAGCCGCGCCGCGGTCTCCTCGGTCCAGCGGTACGGGGTCGCCGGGTCGCCGCGCGTGCCGACCAGCAGCAGCGGCGGGGCGCCCGGCCGGTCGATCCGGCGCAGGAAGTCGCTGCCGGCGGGGCGCCCGTAGCAGGACAGGACCGTCATCAGCTGGTGCGGCCCGAAGAGCGGTGAGGCGGCGCGGAACTCGGCCGCCCGGGCGTCGATCTCCTTCTCGATCACGGCCGGTGCGGCCTTCGCGTCGCCCCGGTCGGGGTCGTCGGCGCAGTTCACCGCGATCAGCGCGGCCTGCATGTTGTCCGCGGGCACCGGTGTCGCGCCGGGCGCCGGGCTCTCCTGCGGGGGCGGCGGCCCGGTCGGTCCGCCCAGTTGCAGCAGCCCGGTGGCGTCGCCCTCGCGGTCGGCCATCGCCAGGCCCTCGGCGAGCCCGGGCCAGCTCTTCTCGGAGTAGAGCGCGCCGCCGATGGCCTGGACGACGTCCTGCCCGGTGAAGTGCGAGCCGTCCTCGCCGACCAGCGGGTGCCGGTCGAGGTGGGCGACGAGATCGGTCAGGTTCTCCTTGGCGCTGCGGGTGTTGGTCCCGAGGGCGCAGCCGCTCTGCCGGGTGCACCAGCGCAGGAAGTTCTCCAGCGCCTGCTGCTGCCCCTGGGCCGATACGAGCGCCTGCTCGACCAGCGGTTCGGTCAGCGTGTCCACCCCGTCCAGGACCATCCGCCCGACGCGGTGCGGGAAGAGCGCGGCGTAGGCGGCGCCCAGCCGGGTGCCGTAGGAGAAGCCGAGGTAGTTCAGCTTCCGGTCGCCGAGCACCTGGCGCATCACGTCCAGGTCCCGCGCCGCGTGGACGGTGCCTATGTACGGCAGCACGGGCCCGGAGCGCTCGGCGCAGCGCTCGGCCACCGCGCGCAGGGCGGCGAGCTGCGCGGCGGGGTCGTCGTCGCCGGTCCCCCGGTCCGCGCCGCCGGACCCGTGGTCCGCGTCGAGGGCGCCGCCGCAGCTGACCGGTGCGCTGTGGCCGACCCCGCGCGGGTCGAAGGCGACCAGGTCGTAGGACTCGCCGAGGTCGGCGAAGCCCTTGGGGTCGGCGGCCAGCCCCTCGACGCCGGGGGCGCCGGGCCCGCCGAAGTTCAGCAGCAGCGAGCCGAGCCGCTTGCGGCCGCCCGCCGGGATCTTGGCCAGGGCCAGCTCGATCGTGCCCTTGGCGGGGTCGGCGTGGTCGAGGGGCACGGTGAGGGTGCCGCAGCGCATGGCGGCGGGAGCGCCGGGCTGGTCCGGACAGCCGCCCCAGCGCACGTGCTGCTCGTAGAACCGGGCGAGGGGGGCGGGATCGGGGGCGGCGGCATCGGGGGCGGCGGGGTCGGGGGCCGGACTCGCGCCGAGCGAGGTCAGCGCCACCACGGCGGCGGCGCACACGACGGCGGTACGGCGGGAACGGAACCGGTGCACGGCGCCCTCCTCGGCGGCTGCCCCCGGACCACCATAAGCGGGCCGCCCGCCTCCCGCCCGCCCACGCGGAACGGCCCCCGTACGGCCTCGGTACGGCCCTGGTACCGCCCCGGAGCAGTGTTCGTACCGCCCCGGTGCGGCCACGGCTCAGCGGCGGTAGAGCTCCTCGATCTCCCGCTCGTGGTCGCGGGCGACCGCGGAGCGCTTGAGCTTCATCGAGGGGGTGAGGTGGCCGCGCTCCTCCGTGAAGTCGGCGGGCAGCACCGCGAAGCGACGGATCGATTCGGCGCGCGAGACCAGCTTGTTCGCCTCGTCCACCGCCTTCTGCAACTCCGCGCGCAGCTCCTCGTCGTGCACCAGCTCCGCGAGCGGCATCCGCTGCTTCTTGTGCATCTGCCGCCAGTGCACCAACCCGTCGGGCTCCAGGGTGATCAGCGCCGTGACGTACGGACGGTTGTCGCCGACGACCATGCACTGGCCGACGAGCGGGTGGGCGCGGAGCCAGTCCTCCAGCGGCGCGGGGGCCACGTTCTTGCCGCCCGAGGTGATGATGATGTCCTTCTTGCGGCCGGTGATGCTCAGGTACCCGTCGGCGTCGAGCTCGCCGATGTCCCCGGTGGCGAACCAGCTGCCCTGGGGCAGGCCCGCGCCGCTGTTCCAGTACCCGGCGAAGACGTGCCGGCCGCGCAGCAGCACCTCGCCGTCGTCCGCGATCCGCACGGCGGTGCCGGGCAGCGGCCAGCCGACCGTGCCGAGGCGGGGTCGCAGCGGGGGCGTGACCGTGCTGGCCCCGGTCGTCTCCGTCAGCCCGTACCCCTCGAAGACCTCGATGCCGGCCCCCGTGTAGAAGGCGGCGAGGCGGCGGCCGAGCGGGGAGCCGCCGCTCAGCACGTAGCGCACCCGCCCGCCGAGGGCCGCCCGGATCCGCCGGTAGACCAGCGGGTCGTAGAGCGCCCGGGCGGCGCGCAGGCCGAGTCCCGGCGACTTGCCCTCGACCAGCTCGCCGTAGCTGCGGGCGATCCGCGCGGCCCGGTCGAAGGAGGAGGCGCGGCCCATCTTCTCGGCGGTGGCGCGGGCCGTGTTGTAGACCTTCTCCAGCACGTAGGGGATGGCGAGGAGGAAGGTCGGGCGGAATCCGGCCAGGTCGGCGAGGAGGTCGTCGGTCTGGATGCTCGGGGCGTGGCCGAGCTTGACGCGGGCGCGCAGGCAGCCGATGGCCACGGTCCGCCCGAAGACGTGGGAGAGCGGGAGGAAGAGCAGCGTCGAGGCCGGTTCCTGGCTGACCGACTTGAAGACGGGATGCAGCAGGGCGACCGAATTGTCCGCCTCGGCGAGGAAGTTGCCGTGCGTGAGCACGCACCCCTTGGGGCGACCGGTGGTGCCCGAGGTGTAGATGAGGGTGGCGACGGAGTCGGGCGCGCAGCGCTCGCGCCGCTCGTGCACGAGCGCGTCCGGGATCCGCTCCCCCGCCTTGACCAGCCGGGCGAGGGCGCCGGTGTCGAACTCCCACAAGTGCGCGAGGCCGGGCAGCGCGACGCGCTCGCCGCTGATCACGCGGGCCTGCGCGGTGTCCTCGACGGCGCAGGCGACGGCGCCGGAGTCCTCGATGATCCAGCGGGCCTGGTGGGCGGAGGAGGTCGGGTAGATGGGCACGGTGACCAGCCCGGCGGCCCAACCGGCGAAGTCGAGCAGGGTCCACTCGTAGGTGGTGCGGGCCATGATGGCGAGCCGGTCGCCGGGCCGCAGGCCCTCGGCGATCAGTCCCTTGGCGACGGCGAGCACCTCGGCGGCGAAGGTCGCGGCGCTCACGTCGTGCCAGACCCCGTCGCGGTCCTTGCGGGCGAGCACGGGCTCGTGCGGCGCCTGGAGGGCGTTGTCGAAGGGGATGTCCCCGAGGGTGGTGTGCGGGGAGACCCCGACGAGGGCGGGGACGACGACCTCCCGGACCACGCCGTCGATCACGGTCTTGACGGGCTCCACCAGCTGCGGGGGCTGCTGCTGCTCGGCTTCCACGGTGCACGCTCCTCGGCCCGGCTCGGGTGTTACCGCCGGTAATTTACCCAGCAGTAACAGACCCCGACCACCCCCCGGCCCCCTTTTTCCGGCCGCGGGAGCGGCCCAGTGACCCCAAAAGGAGGCTTATGGGTGCATCGAGCCGACACGGGTACTCACGCCACTCCTACAGAACCAAGATCAAAAGGGAGACCCCCGGCACAGAACGGAACCCCTCGTGCAACTCCCCCGCACCTCACTCGTCATAGCCCTCTTCGGCCCGACCCTCCTCGTCGCCGTCCCGGCCCAGGCGACCCCGACCGACCCCCCTGAGCCCACGGCCACCGCCACAGCCGCCACGGTCACCCCGATCAGAACGCGCGCGGCGGCGGGCAAGGACATCGCGCTCGGCCTGGCCTCCGTACCCCCGGAGTTCGTCGCGGGCGGCGACTGGGGGACGTTCACCGTGGTCATCGACGTCAAGGGGGACGAGCCGGTCGAGGGCCGGGCCCTCGACTTGGACGTGACGGCCCATGGCCCCGGCAACCTCAAGAGCGACGACTACGTGATCGAGGTGCTCGACGGGGGCACCTGGCGGAAAGCCGAAGTCGGCTACTCGAACGAATGGGGCACGGACTACGCCCTGCTCCCCCCGGAACGGATCCACCCCACGGGTCGGTCCGAGGTGACCGTCCGCATGCGGTTCCGCGCGGAGGCAGAACTGCAGGAGTTCGTCCTCTCCCCGGCCTTGAGCCACACCCCCGACCCCGTGGGGCCGGCCGAACCCGTCGTCACCCGGGTCGTGGCCCCGCCCACCGGCGGCGGCGACCCCACGCCCTCTCCGGACCCGGACCCTGACCCGTCACCTGACCCGAAGCCGACCTCGGACCCGACCCCCGAGCCGGATCCGAAGCCGAAGCCGACCCCGGACCCCGGGCAGACCCCCCGGCCCGCGCCCGAACCGGGTACCAGCAGCGGCCCCGGGGTGGGAGGACCGGTGGGCCCGAACGACCAGGCCCCGCCCGGCGGCACCGGCCCCCTCGCCAGCACCGGTACGGACGCGGCCACCGCCTGGGCCCTCAGCGGCGCCGGGGTCGCCCTCACCCTGGGCGGCGTCCTCTTCGTGGGCGTCCGGCGCGCACGGCACCGCGACGACGGATCCACCGCCGCCTGACCGGCGGCCGCGGACCCCTCCGCGCGCTGCGGCGGGGCCGGGGCCCGGAATGTGAGGATGGGGACGTGTCCGATCCCCGCTCCCCCGCGCCCCTCACCGCCGCCTCCCTCGCCGTGTGGCGCGCGGAGGTCTCGGCGGCCCTGTCCGCCGTGACCCACGGCTTCGAGGAGAAGTACGGCTACACCCCGGGCGAGAACGCGGTCCGCCCGCCGGAACCGGACGACCGGGCCGCCGCGCGGCGCCTCGCCGCCGAATCCCCGGCCTTCGCGGATCTGGCCGTCTTCTACGGCGAGATCGGCGCCGTGGGCATGAGCGACGTCGGCAACGGCTACTTCCTGCACTCCGGAGCCCGAGCCCTCCTCGAACGCGTCGACCTCCCCGACCCCGGCACGGACGCGACCGTTCCCGCCGTACTCATCGGCTCCGACGGCGGTGGAATCCTGTACGCCGTCGGCCCGGACGGCGGCGTCTGGCGCTCCCGGACCGCTTCCGAGGAGGGCGAGTTCGACCGCATCACGGACGGCCTCGCGGAATTCCTCGACCTCCTGCGCCGCTCGGTCCACCGCTTCAACGAGTCGGGCCGACCCGGCTTCGTCTAGCGCCGGGGGTGGCGCTCAGGCCACCCCGGCCACGGCCACGGACGACCACTCGGGAGGGCAGTCCCTGCACCGGCCCGGCACCGGGGCCCGGAAGGCCCGTTCACAGCCGTCGCACGTCTGGAAGGGATCCGGCCGCGCGGTCGGCGGGGCAGCCCGGGGCGCCGGGAGTCGGGGCGGGACCTGGGCCCTCAGGCGGTACCCGATCAGGGCTGCCGGATTGCCGAGCTCCGCGGGCAGGTTCCCGGCGAGCAGGTGCGCCACGGCCTCGGGCTCGACGCCGAGGTCGAGCCACCCCGACACCTCCGGCGCCAACTGCCGCACCGCCCGCTCCGGAAGCAACAGCCGGGGATCGCGCAGCCGCAACTCCGCGAGCAGGTCGAAAGCCTCCTGCCGGACCCGCCGGACGGGATCCCCGCCCGCGCCCACCGGACCGACCACGCCACACCCGCCCCCGGACCGGCCCACGGGCCCGGACCCCACCCCGACCCCCGCCCCGGGCAACGGCCCCAGCGACGACCCCCGGGACGCCGACCTGGACGCCGACCGGGACGCAGGCCTGGACGCCGACCGCCCCCCTGGCTCCGGCGCGGGCCCCTGCGGCTCGGGATCGGGGTCGAAATCGGGGTCGGGGTCGAAATCGGGGTCGGAATCGGGATCCGGCTCGGAATCCGGCTCGGACCCGGCGTCCGGCACGGACGCCAACTCCAACTCGGACTCCAACGCGGGCTCCGGCCCCGGCTCGGGCTCGGGCTCCAACTCCGACCCCGGCTCCAGCTCCGGCACGGCCCCCCGCGGCCCCGGCACGGCCCCCCGCGGCTCCGGCTCGGCGCCCTCGGCCGGGGGCGGTACGTGCTCCGCCACCCCTTCGGAGTACGCCGCACCCGGATGGTTGTAGGACACCGTACGGGTGATGACCTGCCCCGTCGCCAACCGCACGCGCACCCGCTTCAGGTACCCGTACGTCTCCAACTCCCGCATGGCCGAGGCGATCCGCACCTCCCCCTCGGGGAACCGCTCGGCGAGCCGCTTGATGCCGACGCGCGTACCGGCGGGCAGCGACTGGATGTGGGTGGCGAGGCCGATCGCGACCAGCGACAGGGCGCAGTGCTGGGCGAGGTGGTTGCCCACGACCACGAACCGGGAGGTGTGCCGCACGTTGACGTGGAAGACACCGGATCGGGGGGTCCCGGCGGGAAGGCGGGACGGTGCGCGCAGGGCCGCGCTAGGGTGCACAGGAGCCATTGGGAAGCGTCTACTTCCTAGTTGGTCAGGCCCTCGTGCGGGATGCCAGTCCCGGCGGGGGCCGTCTCATGTCCGGATGGTGTGCGGCGAGCATATGCCCGGCAACCCCCCGTAAATCCAGCCGAGTTGGAACAGTTCACCCATGCGAGTTACCAAGCCCCTTCCGATGTGACGCGGCGGCGCGCGGCCGCCGTCAGCGGCCGGTGAGGGCCTCCGCCTCCGCGGTGTAGAGCAGCGCCGGATCGAATCCCATGCCCGTGAAGTGGCCGGAGAGTTCGAGCGAGAGCGTGCCGTGCAGCCGGGTCCAGAAGGTGAGCGCGCGGTGCAGGGTCGACGGCGGACCCGGATGCTCGGCGGCCCATATCCGGTGCTCCGCCAGGTGCGCCTCCAGATGCGCCTCCACCGGTGACGGGGGTCTGGCGGCGGGCTCCTCGGCGGCGCTGGCGTCGAGGAGGACGGCCATGATCTCGCCGGTGATCCGGGTGGTGTCCTCGGGCGCCTCGTAGCCGGGCACGGGGGTGCCGTAGACGAGCAGGTACCGCTGGGGGTCGGCCAGGGCCCACGCGCGCAGGGTGTCCGCCAGGTCGCCGAGGTCGGTGCCGGCCTCGGCGCGGGCGCGGAAGGCGTCGGCAAGGCTGCGGTAGGCGTCGCGGATGAGCTCGCTGATCAGCTCGTCACGGTTGGCGAAGTACCGGTAGAGGGCCGGTCCGCTCATGCCGATCTGCTTGGCGATGGCATTGAGGGACAGGGCGGAGGCCCCGGCCGTGGCGATCTGCTCCCACGCGTGCTGCTTGACCTCCTCCCGCACCTGGGTGCGGTACCGCTCCCGAGGGGTCCTCGCGTCCGACTCGCTCATGGCCTGCCTCCACTCTCTCTCGTCTCTCGCCAGCCTGTTGGTTAGAAGGTATCACGAAAGCTCTTGACTATCGCGACCCAAACGGGTTACAACTTCTAACGAACGAGAAACCCACTCCGAAAACCCCGACGAAAAGAGTGAGCGACATGAACACCGACCACCTCACCCAGACCACCCAGACCACCCAGACCTTCCAGGCCAGCCAGACCCTCCAGGCCACCCAGGTCGTCCTGCCGGGCGTCGTCGCCCCGGAGGGCCTGCAGGTCATGCGGACCGCCGTGCCGGAGCCCGGCCCGGGCCAGCTGGTGATCGCCATGGAGGCGACCGGCGTCTCCTTCGCCGAGCAGCAGATGCGCCGCGGGCGGTACTACGACCAGCCGCCGTTCCCCTTCGTGCCCGGATACGACCTGGTGGGCCGCGTGGTGTCGACCGGCCCCGGAGTCGCCCCGGACCTGGCCGGGCGGAGGGTGGCCGCGCTGGTCAAGGTCGGCGGCTGGGCCAGCCACGTGCTCGTCGACGCGAAGGACGCCGTCGAGGTGCCGGAGGGCCTGAGCGCGGCGCAGGCCGAGACGGTCGTGGTCAACGGCATCACCGCCTGGCAGATGCTCCACCGCACGGCCCGCGTGCGCGCCGGGCAGACCGTCCTGGTGCACGGCGCCAGCGGCGGAGTGGGCTCCGTCCTGGTCCAGCTGGCCCGCGCGGCCGGCGTGAAGGTGATCGGCACGGCCTCCGCCCGCCACCACGAAGCACTGCGCGAGCTGGGCGTCACCCCGATCGACTACCGCGTGGGGAATGTCGCCGCCAGGACCCGGGAGCTGGCCCCCGGCGGAGTGGACGCGGTCTTCGACCACGTCGGTGGCCGCAGCGTCATCGACTCCTGGCACCTGCTCGCCCCCGGCGGCACCCTCGTCTCCTACGGCAGCGCCTCCACCCGCGACGACAGCGGCTCCAAGCAGCTGCCGGTGCTGAAGATCCTCGCCCGCACCTGGCTCTGGAACGCCCTGCCCAACGGGCGCCGCGCGCACTTCTACAACATCTGGGCCGGTCGCGCGCTGAACCAGGACCGCTTCCGCGCCCGGCTGCGGAGCGACCTCACCGAGGTCTTCGCCGCCCTCCAGCGCGGCGAGATCACCGCCCGCATCGCCGCCCAACTGCCGCTCGCCAAGGCCGCCGAGGCCCTCGCCCTGGCGGAGTCCGGCACCGTCACCGGCAAGGTCGTCCTCACCCCCTGACCCCCCTGCCCCCTACCTCCCTGACACCGAGCCCTGCCCAGCCACCCAGCCACCCGGCCACCCACCCGCGCACCCAAGCACCCAAGCACCCAAGCACCCAAGCACCCAAGCACCCACCCACGCATCCACCCACCCGAAGACCTCGACAAAGGACGCACGCCATGAAGCTCCGCCCCGCACGCACCCTGACCGCCTTCGCCTGCGCCGCGGCCGCCACGGTCGCCCTCGGCACCGCCTCCTACGCCTCGCCGCCCGCCGACCGGCACCTGCCGAAGGTCGTCGCCGCATGGCAGACCGCCTGGAACGGCACGGACCCCGGCGCGCTCGGCGCCCTGTTCACCCGCGGCGGGACCTACACCGACCAGGCCATAGGCGTCACGTTCACGGGCCGTCAGGAGATATCCGGCTGGAAGGCCCGCACCGACGCGCTCATCGAGAACGTCCGCGTCAGCGTGCGCGCCGCGCACCGGGACGGCGACCACATCACCATCGAGGCCGTTTACTCCGGGCACCTCAAGGGCGCGCCCAAGCCCTTCGCCGTGCCGCTGGCGACCCTGCTCGACCTCGACGGCCCGCGGATCGCCCACGACCAGGACTTCTACAGCCTCAACGCCGTCCTCGCCCAGTCCGGCCTCCCCGCCGACTGGACGCCCCCGACCCCGTGACGGCCGCGCGCCCAGCGCCCAGCCGCCTGCTCAGCCGCCTGCGCCCAGCGCCCTACGCCCCGCGCCCCGGGGAGCCGGAGGGGTTTGGTTGGTTGGTTGGTTTCTCCGGTCCTTTGTCTTTAGACGTCCGAGCGCACCGGGTCGCGGAGACACGGGACCCGGTCACCCCGCGCCCGGAGTACCGGCACGCGCCTGCCGCCGCCGAACGCACCACAGCCCCCGCCCGGACGGGGGCGGAGGCTGCGATGAGCGTGCGTGCCGGCTCGGGGCCGTGCGGTGGTGCGGTCAGACGGCGACCGGGACCTTCTCCTCGGCGGCGACCTCGGCGGCCTCGGCCGACTCGGTCTCGGCCGGGAGCTCGTCCAGCGGGGAGGACGAGGCGGCGGCGTAGGCCGTGCGGTCCAAGATGCCCTCGCGGGCGGCGACGATGACCGGGACCAGGGCCTGACCGGCCACGTTGGTGGCGGTGCGCATCATGTCGAGGATCGGGTCGATCGCCATCAGCAGACCGACACCGGCCAGCGGCAGGCCCAGCGTGGACAGGGTCAGGGTCAGCATCACGGTCGCGCCGGTCAGACCGGCGGTGGCGGCGGAGCCGACCACGGAGACGAAGGCGATGAGCAGGTAGTCACCGACGCCGAGCTGCACGTCGAAGATCTGCGCGATGAAGATCGCGGCGAGCGCCGGGTAGATGGCGGCGCAGCCGTCCATCTTCGTGGTGGCACCGAAGGGAACGGCGAAGCTCGCGTAGTTCTTCGGGACGCCGAGGCGCTCGGTGACCTTCTGGGTGACCGGCATGGTGCCGACCGAGGAGCGCGAGACGAAGGCCAGCTGGATCGCGGGCCAGGCGCCCTTGAAGAACTGGATCGGGTTGACCTTGGCGACGGTCGCCAGCAGCAGCGGGTAGACACCGAAGAGCACGAGCGCGCAACCGATGTACACGTCAGCGGTGAAGACGGCGTACTTGCCGATCAGGTCCCAGCCGTAGCTGGCGATGGCGGTGCCGATGAGGCCGACCGTACCGATCGGGGCGAGCCGGATGACCCACCACAGGGCCTTCTGCAGGAGTTCCAGGACGGACTCGGCGAGCGTCAGCACGGGCTGCGCCTTCGAGCCGAGCTGGAGGGCGGCGATACCGGCGACGGCGGCCAGGAAGACGATCTGGAGGACGTTCAGCTCGGTGAACGGCGTGACGATGTCGTTCGGCACGATGCCGGTCAGGAAGTCGATCCACGAGCCGTGCCGCTTGGGCTCCTTGCCGTCGGCGGCGGTGAGGCCGGTGCCCGAGCCCGGGTTGGTCAGCAGGCCGATCGCGAGGCCGATGCCGACCGCGATCAGCGACGTGATCATGAACCAGAGCAGCGTGCGCGAGGCGAGGCGGGCGGCGTTGTTCACCTTCCGCAGGTTGGTGACGGACACCAGGATCGCGAAGAAGACGAGCGGGGCGACGGCCAGCTTGAGGAGCTGGACGAATATGTCGCCGACCTTCTCCAGGGTGGTGGCCAGCCAGCTGATGTCCTGGCTGCGCGAGAGCCAGCCGAACAGCACGCCGAGCACGAGACCGGTGACGATCTGGGCCCAGAAGGGGAACTTGAAAGAGGCCTTGGCGGGGGCCTCGGGGGTCGCGGACACGAACACTCTCCGGAAGGTGGTGGTGATGCGGTACGGCAGCCGGAGGTGGCCGGCCGGGACCGCTGCTGCATGCGTTGCGTGGGCTGGATCAGCGACAGCAGCAACAGGCCGCGGACGCGCGGCGGCAGAGGTCGACGTGCAGGCGCGCCACGAGCAGGGTGCTCATGGCTTCGAAGGGCGCAGCTGACGTCAACATGTTGAACACGCTAACACTTATCCTTTGAGAATCTCAAAGAACTGCTTTGAGCATCCATTCTCCGGACAGGCTCGGCCGACCCCGCGAACGCCGAAGCGCCCCTGCCGCGGGAGGGATCCCGCCGCAGGGGCGCTTGGGCAATACGTCGAGGTCAGTGGGCGCGGGCGGCGTCGTCCGCCGCGTCCTCCTGCGCCTGGTTGTCGGCGAGCCGACCCTTCGCACCCGCGATGCGTCCGGAGATCTGCTCGGACATCACGTCGCGCTGCTTGCGCAGCAGCACGAAGGAGAGCGGCGCGGAGAGCACCAGCGCGAGCAGCACGACCCAGGCGAGGTTGGCGTCGCCGAGGGAGGACGGCACGAGACCGGCCTTGACCAGGCCCAGGACGACGACGAAGCAGCCCACGAAGATGGCCAGCCGCATCGCGGTGTAGCGGATCGTTGCGCTCGGCTTGAGGGACACGGTGACCCCTTCTCTCTGTCTGCGTCGGCTGGGGGCGTCGGGTACGCCCGGAAGTGCCCGACCAGTGAAGCATGCCGGGCCCCCCGCGCCGCCCGCCGGGGCCCCACCCGACGGGCGCCGCCCGGGGCCCGTCCCCGACTCAGCGCAGTCGCAGCAGCATGGTGACGTCGTCGCGGTCGTCGCCCGGGGCGACCCGGATCGCACCCGGCACGCGCCCCACCTCATGGTATCCGCAGGAGGCGTAGAAGCGCTCCAGGCCGAGCCCGCCGCGGCAGCCCAGCCGGATCGCGTCGATGCCCTCGATGGCGCGGGCCGCGTCGGCGACGGCCGCCATCAGGTCGCGTCCGACGCCCCGCCCCTGGAGGCCGGGCGCGACCATCACCGTGTACGCCCAGAGCCAGTGCTTCATGAGCCCGTGCGCGTTGGCGGCGAGGAAGGCGGTCGCCACGACCCGGCCGTCCCCGTCGCGCCCGACGACCAGCCGGGTCCGCCCCTCGGCCATCGCGACGAGGTGTTTGAGCAGCTCGGGGCGGACGACCTCGTGACTGACGGGCGGCACGAAGCCGACGGCGCCACCGGCGTTGCTGACCTCGACCCACAGGTCGAGGACCTGCGCGTGCAGGGCCGGGTCGACGACCGGGTCGACGCTGAAGGTGAGCGGAAGCGGAAGGGGGGCCGTAATGGTCATACTCGCAGACTAACCATTACCACTGACATTCGGCAACGACGAAGCCCCGACCCCCGGGGCACATCCCGGGAGTCGGGGCTTCCTCGTCGACGGTGGACCACCGGGGCCGAGGACCCCGGAGGGAACGTCAGAGGCGCATCGCCTGCGGCTCGTCGCGCAGACCCGCGTCCGGACCCGGGTACTCCCGGATGATCTCGTAGCGCGTGTTGCGCTCGACCGGACGGAAGCCCGCGTCCCGGATCAGCTCCAGCAGGTCGTCACGGCCCAGCTTGTTCGGCGTGCCGTAGTTGTCCGCGTCGTGCGTGATCTTGTACTCGACGACCGAGCCGTCCATGTCGTCCGCACCGTGCTGGAGCGCCAGCTGGGCGGTCTGCACGCCGTGCATCACCCAGAAGACCTTCACGTGCGGGACGTTGTCGAAGAGCAGTCGCGAGACCGCGAAGGTCTTCAGCGCCTCGGCGCCGGTCGCCATCGTGGTCCGCGCCTGGAGCTTGTTGCGGACCTTGCCGTCCTGCATGTCCACGAAGTCGTGCTGGTAGCGCAGCGGGATGAAGACCTGGAAGCCGCCGGTCTCGTCCTGCAGCTCGCGCAGCCGGAGCACGTGGTCCACGCGGTGGCGCGGCTCCTCGATGTGCCCGTACAGCATCGTGCACGGGGTCTTGAGACCCTTCTCGTGCGCGAGGCGGTGGATGCGCGACCAGTCCTCCCAGTGGGTGCGGTGGTCGACGATGTGCTGGCGGACCTCCCAGTCGAAGATCTCCGCGCCGCCGCCGGTGAGCGACTCCAGGCCGGCCTCGATCAGCTCGTCCAGGATCTCGGACGCCGAGAGACCGGAGATCGTCTCGAAGTGGTGGATCTCCGTCGCCGTGAACGCCTTCAGCGAGACGTTCGGCAGCGCCTTCTTCAGCTCGCTCAGCGAGCGCGGGTAGTAGCGCCACGGCAGGTTGGGGTGCAGGCCGTTGACGATGTGCAGCTCGGTGAGGTTCTCGTTCTCCATGGTCTTGGCCAGGCGAACGGCTTCCTCGATGCGCATCGTGTACGCGTCCTTCTCGCCCGGCTTGCGCTGGAACGAGCAGTACGCGCAGGAGGCGGTGCACACGTTGGTCATGTTGAGGTGGCGGTTGACGTTGAAGTGGACCACGTCACCGTTCTTGCGGGTGCGCACCTCGTGGGCGAGGCCACCGAGCCAGGCCAGATCGTCCGACTCGTAGAGGGCGATGCCGTCCTCACGCGTCAGCCGCTCGCCGGAGCGGACCTTCTCCTCCAGCTCGCGCTTGAGCCCAGCGTCCATGTGCCGGTCGCCTCCTGTGTCTGTCCTGCGTACGTGCGTACCTGTCCTGCGGAACCCCGACCCACCGTACTCTCAGTGCTCTTCCGGAAGTTCCCCGACCCGGTTCTCCCACTTGGTGGAGAGCACGATGGTGGTGCGGGTCCGGGAGACGCCCTTGGTGCCGGACAGCCTGCGGATGATCTTCTCCAGGCCGTCCACGTCGTTCGCGCGCACCTTGAGCATGAAGGAGTCGTCGCCCGCGATGAACCAGCAGTCCTCGATCTCCGCGAGGTCGCGCAGTCGCCGGGCCACGTCCTCGTGGTCCGCGGCGTCGGAGAGGGAGATGCCGATCAGCGCGGTGACGCCGAGGCCGAGCGAGGCCGCGTCCACGGTCGCGCGGTAGCCGGTGATCACACCGGCCGTCTCCAGCCGGTTGATCCGGTCGGTGACGCTGGGGCCGGAGAGGCCCACGAGCCGGCCCAGCTCCGCGTAGGAAGCACGGCCGTTCTCCCGGAGGGCCTGGATGAGCTGCCTGTCCACGGTGTCCATATACCTGGAGCCTTCCATTATTCGGCGTTCCCGCAAGTTTACGTATAGAATCTAAGGCACACAGGGTCGACGCCCTGTGAATCTTTCAACAGATCAACGATGATCTGACGATCTTCAGGAGTGGTTCACCGTGTACACGATCGAGATGGCCTACGCGCAGATGCGACAGCTCCAGGAGCTGGCCAACCGATCCCGTGCCCACCAGCCCGCCGCAGCCCTGCGTGTCGACAAGGCCCGCAAGTCGTTCGGCGCCAAGAAGCGCTAGTACCGGTTCATCCGGGCTGGTCCTCACCAGCACGGGGAGCACGGGCAGCGCCCAGCTCCCCGTCCCAACGGCGGTACAGCCGGTGCGGCACCTCTGCCGCGTCCAGCACCCGCCCCGCGACGAAGTCAGCCAGATCCTGGATGTGCGTCGCACCCGCGTAGAACGCCGGAGAGGCGGGCAGCACCACTGCGCCCGCCTCGTCCAGCGTCACCAGCGCCTTGAGCGTCTGACCGCTCAGCGGCGTCTCGCGCACCACGACCACCAGCCGGCGCCGCTCCTTGAGCGTGACGCTCGCCACCCGCTGGAGCAGGTCCTTCGACAGCCCCAGCGCCACCCCCGCCACGCACGCCGTGGACGCGGGCACGATCAGCATCCCCTTGACCGGGTACGAGCCCGACGACGGCCCGGCCGCCAGGTCCCCGGCGTTCCAGTAGCGCACCGCGTCCAGGTCGAAGCCCGCGAAGGTGCCCGGTTTCCCGTCGGCCCCCCGCTCCAGCCACTGCTCCAGGTCCGCGCGCCAGTGCGCGTCCCGGAAGGCGATCCCCGTCTCGTCGAGCAGCGTGAGCCGCGCGGACCGGCTGACCACCAGGTCGACGCTCTCCCCCGCCGCGAGCAGCCCCCGCAGCACGGACGCCGCGTACGGCGTCCCGGACGCCCCCGAAACCCCGACCACCCAGGGGGTGCGCTTGCCCTCACTCATGCGTCCGAGCCTATCCGGGACTTACGGCGTCAGCCCCCGGACCATCAGGTCCCCCAGGGCGCAGACGAAGAGCGCGATGCCGATGAAGCCGTTGACGGTGAAGAAGGCCCGGTTCAGCCGGGACAGGTCCTTGGGCGTCACGATCGAGTGCTCGTAGCCGAAGGCAGCCACCACGACGATCATCCCGGCCCAGAAGAAGGCCCCCGCGTCGGTGGCGAGCGCGTACCAGACCAGCAGTCCGGTGGTCACGACATGACAGACTCGCGCGCCCCAAAGGGCCGCCGGGACACCGAAGCGGGCGGGGACGGACTTGACCCCCTCCGCACGGTCGGCCATCACGTCCTGGCAGCCGAAGATCAGGTCGAAGCCGCCGATCCACACGCCGACCGCGAGCCCGAGGACGACCGCGTCCCAGGACCACTCGCCGGTGATCGCCAGCCAGGCCCCGACCGGACCCATCGCCTGCGCGAGGCCCAGGATCGCGTGCGGGAAGTTCGTGAAGCGCTTGCCGTACGGGTACACCACCATCGGGATCACCGCGATGGGCGCGAGCGCCAGGCACAGCGGGTTCAGCAGCGCCGCGGCCCCCAGGAACACCACGAGCGCGATGCCCGCACCGGTCCAGGCGGAGCGCACCGAGACCGCGCCGGTCACCAGCTCGCGGCCCGCGGTGCGCGGGTTACGGGCGTCGATCTCGCGGTCGATGATCCGGTTGGCGGCCATCGCGAAGGTGCGCAGGCCCACCATGGCGACGGTGACCAGCAGCAGCTTGATCCAGTGGACCTCGCGGTCCAGCTGGAACATGGCGGTGAGGGCCGCGATGTAGGCGAAGGGCAGCGCGAAGACCGAGTGCTCGATCATCACCAGCCGCAGGAACGCCTTCACCTTGCCGGTGGGCTGCGGCGCGGGGCCGGGGCCGACCACTCCGTCGGCGGTCGTCATCATGCGAGGCTTCTCCGGAAGTCTTCGAGGTCGGCCAGGAGCTCCGCGGTGGGGAGCGGGCCGAGTTCCAGGGTCCGGGGACCCTGGTCGTGGCCCTCGGGCGGGGTGACCCGGGCGGTCAGCCGCCAGGCGGCGCCGTCGGCCGGGCGGGCGTCGAGGGACAGGAAGCCGCCCGCCTCGACGACGAAGGGTTCGGCGGCCGCCAGGTACCGCTGGAGCTGCTCCGCGAAGTCGTCCGCCTCCGCGTCGCGCGCGCCGGGCAGCTCGAAGCCGTCGCCCTCGCCGTCCACGTCGAGCATCAGCGCCCAGATGGTGCCGGGGCCCGCGAACTCCTCGGGCGTCACCCCGGCCTCCTCGGCCGCGAGCACGACCTCCGGCAGCGTCGGGTCGATCTGCGGCCGGGCCAGGGCCACGTAGGCGGCGTCGGTGCCGATGAACAGTTCCGGTCCGCTCACTCCGATCGGGCTCACAGTCCGTATTCCTTCCAGCGGCGGTCGACGAGGGCGGCGGTCGCGGGGTCGGACTCGACCATGTCGGGCCAGCCGCCGTCCCGCGTGTAGCCCTCTTCGGGCAGTTTCTTCGTGGCGTCGATGCCCGCCTTGCCGCCCCAGAACTGCTGGTAGGAGGCGTGGTCCAGGTGGTCCACCGGGCCTTCGACGACGGTGAGGTCGCGGGCGTAGTCCGTGTTGCCCAGCGCCCGCCAGGAGACCTCGTGCAGGTCGTGCACGTCGCAGTCGGAGTCCACCACGATGATCAGCTTGGTCAGCGACATCATGTGCGCGCCCCAGATGGCGTGCATGACCTTCTGCGCGTGCTTCGGGTACTTCTTGTCGATCGAGACGATCGCGCAGTTGTGGAAGCCGCCCGACTCCGGCAGGTGGTAGTCCACGATGTCCGGCACGATGATCTTGAGCAGCGGCAGGAAGAACCGCTCCGTCGCGCGGCCCAGCGGCCCGTCCTCGGTCGGCGGGCGGCCGACGACGATCGACTGGATCAGCGGACGCTTGCGCATCGTCACGCAGTCGATCGTCAGGGCCGGGAAGGGCTCCTGCGGGGTGTAGAAACCGGTGTGGTCGCCGAAGGGGCCCTCGGGGAGCGTCTCGCCCGGCTCCAGCCAGCCCTCGATGACGACCTCGGCGTTGGCCGGGACCTGGAGCGGGACGGTCTTGCAGTCCACCATCTCGATCCGCTTGCCCGCGACGAACCCGGCGAAGAGGTACTCGTCGATGTCGCCCGGCAGCGGCGCGGTGGACGCGTACGTGACGGCCGGCGGGCAGCCGAAGGCGATCGCGACCGGGAGCCGCTCGCCCCGCTTGGCGGCGACGGCGTAGTGGTTGCGGCTGTCCTTGTGGATCTGCCAGTGCATGCCGATGGCGCGCTTGTCGTGGCGCTGGAGGCGGTAGAGCCCGAGGTTGCGCACGCCCGTCTCGGGGTGCTTGGTGTGGGTCAGCCCCAGGTTGAAGAAGGAGCCGCCGTCCTTGGGCCAGGTGAAGAGGGCCGGCAGCTGGTCCAGGTCCACGTCGTCCCCGGTCAGGACGACCTCCTGGACGGGCGCGGAATCGCCCTTCACCTTCTTCGGCGGTACGTGCACCATCGAGCCGAGCTTGCCGAAGGCCTCGCGGACCCCGATGAAGCCCTGCGGCAGCTCGGGCTTGAGCAGGCCGCCGATCTTCTCGCTGATCTCGGCGTAGGACTTCAGGCCCAGCGCCTTGAGGAGGCGGCGGTCGGTGCCGAAGACGTTCATGGCCAGCGGCATCGCCGAACCCTTGACGTTCTCGAAGAGCAGCGCGGGCCCGCCCGCCTTGTTCACTCTGTCGACGATCTCCCCGACCTCCAGGTACGGGTCCACTTCGGCCTTGATGCGCTTGAGGTCGCCCTCCCGCTCCAGAGCCCGGAGCAGCGAGCGGAGATCGTCGTAAGCCATGCGACCCAGTATCGGCCACGGACTACCCTGGGGGAGTCACCGGGGCCCGACGCGGCCCCGCCACCGTCTTGGGGGTCTGGCTCTCACCGTGCTGCGCTATCTGCCGTTCCTGCTGATCATCGCGCTGACCATCTACGCCTTCATCGACTGCCTGAACACGCCCGAGGAAGAGGTCAAGCACCTCCCGAAGGTGGTCTGGGTGATCATCATCCTGCTCTTCTCGATCGTCGGCCCCGTCGTGTGGCTGTTCGCCGGGAAGAAGCGCTCCGCGGTCGGCGGCGGCTTCGGCGGCGGTCGGGCGCGCCGGACCCAGTGGGTCGCGCCGGACGACAACCCGGAGTTCTTGAAGTCGCTGCGCGAGGAGCAGGAGCGACAGGACGGCCAGGGCAAGCAGGACGGGAAGGACCGCAACGACCCCGACAAGGGGTAGCCGACGCGGAGCACGGCGAAGGGCCCGGCCCCCCCAGGGGGGC